>NZ_JBEOPI010000001.1:0-263451 GCF_040309905.1 Shewanella sp. CAL98-MNA-CIBAN-0140 | reverse complement strand
CTCCTCCCATTTTGATTGTGTGTAACAACTTCAATCATGGCACATCGATGCCGTATTGGGAGGAGACCATCACATCAGCTAGGGTTAATAAAGCATTTACAATCAAAATCTTGCGATAAAAAACAGACCAAAACCAACATTGTTGATTAATTTTTATGCAAAACTCAATAAGTCTGACTATAGTTAATTAATGATTTATTCAGTCTTTGGCATCTTAAGCACTCTTATGATGCCTCAGCAGTAGCGCAAGGCTCTTAATCGAGCCCTTTCCCTAGGCCCAAAACAACTGGATAGTTTTGGGCCATTTTTTTATCTATTTTTTAATCAATAGATCACATCAATAAACAAAAATACATCAGTATCGTTATGTGTTTTTATACCCATATGATGAATGACGCGATGTCATTGGGGCGCTTAAGCTATTAAGTTCAAACAAGTTGTTGAAATAATGATCTTCCCTTAACAAAGATCAAGCGACTAAGATATGACATACTTGAATGGCTCATTAAAGGCAAGTTTCAACCCTATCTAACGGCTTAGGTCGTGTTGAAGTACGACTGCATGGTCTATTTTGTTGCAAACAAAATAGACCATTGTCTCCTGCCATGGAGGTCAGATGCTGGAGGTAGAGCAACGCAAGCGCCATTGCCGACCTCGGAGCGGATGCAACAAAAACGATGCCTATAATGAGGTTATTGCTCACAAAGCGCAGAATACTCATCGAGTAACCAGTGAATGAGTTAATGAGTGAACGACTCGAATTAGCGTCCGATTAACTTAGCGGCATCTTTAAATAAGTTAAAAAAGTTATCTGTGGTGTACTGAGCTAATTCATCAAACTTTTCACCGCGTAATTGTGCAACAAACTCTGCCACATCACGAACATAAGCCGGTTGATTCTCTCGGCCACGATGTGGCACTGGCGCTAAATAAGGTGAATCGGTTTCTACCAGTAATCTGTCTTTAGGCACTTGGCGAATAACACTGCGAAGCTCACCAGCATTTTTAAAGGTCACAATACCTGAAACAGAAATATAAAAGCCCAAATCAATCGCCGCTTTAGCCATTTCCCAGTTTTCAGTGAAGCAATGTAGCACGCCACCTACTTTGTCGGCGTGGCCTGCTTTTAGCATATTAATGGTATCTTCACGGGCATCACGTGTATGGACAATTAACGGCTTACCCACCTCTACGGCTAGGGCAATTTGTTGTTCGAAACACTGTTGCTGCAACGTTTTTGTGTCATTTGCATAGAAATAATCCAAACCAGTCTCACCAATGGCAACCACTCTAGGATCTTCTGCAAAACGTTTAATGTCTTCAATATTCAAGCCTTCTTGCACATCTAGAGGATGTACGCCAGAAGATAAAAATACATTATCAAAGGCAGACATTTTGTCTCGCATGGCTTCAAAGCCTTGCTGACGGACGTTGACGCACAATAGATAGTCAACGCCTTGGGCTTTGGCATTGTCCATAATGGATTGTAAACTGGCTGAGTCGGGGGCCGCTTTTAAGCGATCAAGGTGACAATGGGAATCAATTAGCATGGGAATTCTTTCGCAAATAAAACTAATACGCAAGAATACCTAGCTACATAGTGCAGGTCAAATCACCAGAGGCAAGTTCGCTCGATAATAATTTTTCAATATGATGTTTATGACTTTCAACATCTGTTTTAATTTTAACCCCAATACCCGCAGGTCGTCCGCCTGATGCGCCTAATGGATTAATCCATACCACAGAGCCTTTAAATTCGTTTATTTGGGTTGCATTAGGTAATCGATACGCAATAGTAAGCTCTTGGCCTAAGAAATGACTTTCTGTAGTCGCAATGAATAAACCTGCAGGCTTAATAAAAGGCATGTAAGCACGATAAAGTTTGTGTAATGTATCGTAGTTAACAACAAGATCGACCATAAATAATTATTTTATTTCCATAAATAGGATAAAAGTCAGTGTAACAAAACGTCTTTAATTGGTTAGCTGCCTAAATGCGAGTACATATTGCTGACACAGGGCTTGAGTGTTGACACTCGGCATAGTCTCAAGCTTGTGACACATATTCATCACTCTTCCGGCTAGCTCAATCAGTTTGGCTTGAACAAGCGGATTTAACGACTGAGAACCCGCAGGATCATTTTTTACGCTACTACTTTTTAACACATATTGGCGTAAGTACAAATACAAAACATTAAGTGCATCAACAATCTGTTGCTCAGACACCTTCAATAGACTATTGCTTAGATGACCCGTTTTCAAACTTTGAGCCCAATCTTGGCGAAATGTCAGCAGTTGTTGATAATGCTGACTGGTTAAACTGTTTGCCAGCGCCAGAGGTCCACCAACGACACTAAGACACCATGTAACATCATGGGTTTTTCCCTCAGCATTGGCAGCGGGTAACAACTGCTGTGCAGCTAGCCACTGGTGGATCTCATGCTTAGTGGGTTCAACAAAATTGAGCGTTTGGCAACGACTCGTAATGGTCGCTAATAGCTGGGCTGATGTATTCGTTTGGAGAATGAGCACAACATCATCGCCGGGTTCTTCAAGGGTTTTCAGTAGTGCATTGGCTGCTGCTAAATTTAATCGCTCGGCATTGACAATTATCGCGACGCGCGCACCACCTTGCTGGGCCGTTTGGGTTAACGCTTGGCATAACTGACGAATTTGATCGACTTTAATTTGAGTGCCATCAGGCTCTATAACATATAAATCAGGATGGTTACCTGCAGCCAGTAGCAAACAACTTTTACATTGGCCACAAGCGCCAACGGGCGTGAGTTGTTGGCAAAGTACTGTTTGCGCACAAGCCTTAGCGAGCTTATCGCCCCCTAAAGCTTTATCTATTTTGAACAAATGAGCATGACTGCTTCTACCACGGTAATGCTGATCAACAAAACGTTGATGCGACTCGGCTAACCAAGGTAATTGGTCAATGTGATAATCACTCATGTCGCCACATTATCCTTATCGATATTAATCACTGTTCAGCCATAAGCGCCGGCAAATAGTGCTGTAATTGTAAACGAATATCATCATGAACCCGCTCCATTGATTGACTGGCATCAATCACTACTATGCTGTCATCGTCATGGGCTAGTTGTAAATAAGTTCGCCTTGCTCGCTCAAAAAAATCAATAGCTTGTTGTTCAATTCTATCAAGCTTGCCACGACTCGCTGCACGGCTTAATCCAAGTGTAGGGTCAATGTCTAAATATAGAGTGAGATCAGGTTTAAAACCACGTAAACACGCATCACTCACCGCTTTTACTAAGGGCATCAAACCTCGTCCACCACCTTGATAAGCTAATGAAGAGAGATTGTGTCGGTCACCGAGCACCCATTCGCCTGCAGACAAAGCCGGTTTGATCACATTGGCAATTAGCTGCGTTCTGGCAGCATAAATGAGCAAACATTCCGCTTCGTCACACAGTGGATCGGTTTCATCGACAATTTTGACTAAATCGCGCATTTTTTCTGCCAGTGGAGTGCCACCCGGCTCACGAGTGCACACAGGGGCCTGACCAATATGCTGGCTAATAATATCGTTGACTAGGGCTATTGCGCTAGATTTACCTGCCCCTTCTAATCCTTCAATGACAATAAACTTGCCTTGGTATTGACTCATTTTCTGTTTCTCTGAAATTCGTTTACGGCGTTATTATGCGCTCTCAGCGTTGATGAAAACACATGACTGCCATCATTGCGTGACACAAAATACAAGTAATTTACTTTAGCTGGACTTGCTGCTGCAAATAATGATGCCCGACTAGGGGCCGCAATAGGCGTTGGCGGCAACCCATCAATTTTATAAGTGTTAAATGCGGTAGTTTCACGTAAATCTTTACGAGTGATATTGCCTTTATAACGTTCACCCATACCATAAATCACCGTGGGATCAGTTTGTAGGCGCATGCCTTTTTTAAGTCGATTATTAAATACTGCAGACACCCAATCGCGCTCTTCAGGGTTGCCAGTTTCTTTTTCAATAATAGAAGCAATAATCAGCAATTCATACGGCGATGATAAGGCTAAATCAGGATCACGCCCTTCCCATGCTTGCGCTAAGCTTTCCTGCATCATGGTGTAACTGCGATTTAAAATTGTCTGTAAACTATCATCAGCATGATAATGGAATGTTTCGGGATAAAATTTACCCTCGGGCAAACCAGAAGTATCACCATGGTTCAATAAGACTTGATTAAAGGCATCGGTCTCTTGTGCTAAATGCTCAGTGGTGGCCAGTGTTTGTTGCCACTCAGCAATGGTTTTACCTTCGATTAGCGTTAGGCTGAAAACCACTTGTTGGCCTAAATATAAGCGTCTTAATAACGCTTCCAACGTATCGCCGGGGATCATTTGGTATAATCCCGTCTTAATATTGGCGAGTTTAGGTTCAAGTTTAACCAGGTATTTGACTTTCCAGCTATCAATAATCAATGATTGTTGCTCAAGCTGTTGCGCAAGCTTAATCACAGTGGTACCCGGTTCTACCGTCAATGTTTGAATTTCGGTTAACTGTAATGGCTGCTTTTGATAAGTAATTAAGCCGGATATGAGCCAATATCCACCGAGGCAAAACACGACAAAGAAAGGGATAACACTCGCTAATATAAAAATTTTTAACGTTTTAATCATGATGATAAATTCACACTCAGAACGTGCCTGAATCGCGATGTCTGCGTCCAAGGGCTAAATTGAAAATCGTCAATGGCAGATACATCAATAACGCCAAATAAACTGTTCGTTATCAATACATTGTCAGCGGCTTGAATATCACTAAGCTTAAGTTGCGTTGCCATGACTGCTATTCCATGGCAAAGCAAAGTATCAATCAGTATTTCTCGCATCACTCCGCTTACGCCTGCATGGGTTATTGCTGGGGTAAATATCTGATCATTTTTGACGATAAAAATATTGGCAACAGATGACTCTATCACATTACAATCACAGTCAAACACTAACCAATCTTGGTGTGTGCTAGGTAGAGGTTGAGACTTTATGAGCACCTGTTCCAATCGGTTAAGGTGTTTCATTCCCGCTAAAAGTGGTTGCCTGCCAAGATGAATGGGTGATGATGCTAGCGTAATACCGCTTTGCTGCCAATGATGGTAATGATCAGGAATGGCATGAACTGACACGACTTCAGTCACATTGGCTCTCAAAGGTGCTTGATAGCCACGTCCACCCACTCCGCGCGTCAATATTAACTTGATGCAATGTTGAGGATATTGCTGAGCGAGTTGGGTCAGCTGTTGGATGAGTAAGTCGCTGACACACCACTCAATACCTAAACGCTCACAGCTTTGTTGCAAACGAGACAAGTGCTCGTCAAGAAATAAAATTCCTGCAGGCATATCAGCCGACGCGGTACGCATAGACGCAAACACACCATCGCCATAAGCTACACCACGATCAAATGGATTGATCGTGCCGTCTTCAACGTGATTAACCCAAACCAGCGCCATTATGTATCCTGGCTGATCCGGCTGGCTACGGCTTCTTGCTGATCTTTATATTTGGCACTCTTACGTGTGTTATAAGGGCGAGCAACCGCTGAACTTAAGCGTTCAAAATTGAGCGCTCCTATCGTCATCCCAGGACGAAGCGCCAACGGTAATTTACCACTGTTAAAGAATTCTAAGACTATTTTGCCTTGCCAACCGGGATCAATACGATGCGCAGTCGCATGCACCATCAAGCCTAAGCGCGCAAGTGAAGAGCGACCATCTAACCAACCCACAATATCTGCTGGTAATGTTACACTTTCATAGGTTACCGCTAAGGCTAATTGACCAGGATGAAGGAAAAAGGCCTCATTCTCGGCAATTTCAATTTTGTCGCTCATAACCCGATCAAGTGCTATTTGCATTTCTGCACTTGGGCCACTTAAATCAATATAAGGTGCGGTATGGTCTTTAAATACCCGAAATTGGCTGCCTAAACGCACATCCACACTCACCCCCGAAATCGCTTCCACACCAGGACGCGGATCGATGCTAATGGTGCCATTATCTAAACATTGCTCAATTTCAATATCGGTTAAACGCATACTGCACTCTCTCCTAGATAAGGCTATTTAGCCAATAAATGCTGAATTCTAGCTTTTAAAATATCAGTTGCGATACGATTTTTACCACCCCGTGGAACGATAATATCGGCATATTGCTTTGACGGCTCAATGAATTGCAAAAACATTGGCCGCACAGTGCGTTTGTACTGTGAAATAACCGTTTCCATTGTTCTACCACGTTCAGCAACATCACGGGTTAACCGACGTAAAAAACAAATGTCCAATGGCGTATCCATAAACACACTGGCATCGATTAACTCACGTAATTTAGGAGCGGTTAATAATAGAATGCCTTCTACGATAATCACTCTTTTAGGCTGCATGGTGAGCGTCTCGCTGGTACGAGTATGCTCAGTATAGCTATAACAAGGAATACTTACTGCTTCACCCTGTTTTAGCTGAGTTAAGTGAGTCGCTAACAACTGATGATCTAACGCTTTGGGGTGATCGTAATTGGTTTTGACACGATCTTCCATCGTCAAATGACTTTGGTCATGATAATAGGCATCTTCGTTGATCACACCAATCTGATTGGTTCCTAAATCACGGCACAATTCTTCAAAAATTGTTTTAGCAATTAAACTTTTACCTGAAGCCGACGCACCGGCAATCGCAATAATGACACACTGCTGAGAATTCATCTCTTACCTTATTCGTCTTCTGATATGCTAATGTTTACGACTGATTGTACTTGTTGAAGCGCTAATTCAGCTCCAAGCTTACGAGCAATTTCGCGATATATCCCAGACACTTCACTTTCTGGTTCGCTCATCACACTCGGTGTACCATTAT
The DNA here is from genome assembly GCF_040309905.1 of Shewanella sp. CAL98-MNA-CIBAN-0140. Taxonomy (NCBI): domain Bacteria; kingdom Pseudomonadati; phylum Pseudomonadota; class Gammaproteobacteria; order Alteromonadales; family Shewanellaceae; genus Shewanella; species Shewanella sp. CAL98-MNA-CIBAN-0140. The sequence goes on along the minus strand of NZ_JBEOPI010000001.1, from coordinate 256,580 downwards.
CCATGGCTTCACGAATATTGATGTGTAATGGCAGTGAGCCCAATAGTGGCACGTTATAACGCTCAGCTATTTGACTGCCACCATGAGTGCCAAAGGGGTGTTCTTTATGACCACATTCAGGGCAAAGATGAAAACTCATGTTTTCAACAATTCCCAATACAGGAATATTAACTTTATTAAACATGGTAATGCCTTTTTTGGCATCCGCTAAAGCAATATCTTGTGGCGTCGTCACAATGACAGCACCGCTCACTGGCACTTTTTGCGATAGCGTTAATTGAATGTCACCGGTTCCAGGCGGCATATCGATGATTAAATAATCCAGTTCAGGCCATTGTGTTTCATTTAACAGTTGCGCTAGCGCCCCTGCCGCCATTGGACCACGCCATACTGCAGCTTCATCACCACTAAGCATAAAACCGATTGATTGAGCAGAAATGCCATGCACCAACGCCGGGGTCATATGTATGCCATCTGGCGATTCTGGACGAAAATTAGGGATACCCAACATCAGTGGGATAGACGGGCCATAAATATCGGCATCTAAAATGCCCACTTCGGCGCCTTCAGCTTTTAAGGCTAATGCGAGATTAACTGCGGTGGTTGATTTACCCACACCGCCTTTACCAGAAGCTACCGCAATCACTTGCTTTACATTAGGAAGCGGAGGAATAGCAGGGAGTGCTGAATATACCCGCGGCTGAAAATCGATTTCACATTCCACTTCATCAATCGCATCAAGTACAGCTAATTTATTAGTCACAGCCATCACGATGTCGCGGTATTGTGTCATACACGGGTAAGGATAAACTAAGCCCAATTGTAGGCGTTTTCCTTCTATAGACAATGCTGTCACACACCCTGCACTGACTAAGCCTTTGTGTAAATAAGGATCTTCAAATGCTTCTAAAATATCCAACACTGGTGACAATAATTCATCACTTAATTGATAATTTGTATGCGTATTGACCAAAACGGCGACTCCGAACGAGAAATTTGTACAAGTGTATCAGAACTTGGTAAAAAAATAGCGACTAATAAGCTTTTTTACGTCATGTTTTGCTGAAAAAAGTCTGCTAATCAGTTAGTATCAGGCAATATTATTGGTGTAATTTGATATCGAGACAAAATGACAAAATCGCAGCGTAAAATACTGGTCACAAGTGCCCTCCCTTATGCCAATGGCCCAATCCATCTAGGCCACATGCTTGAATATATCCAAACGGATATTTGGTCACGTTTTCAAAAATTACGTGGTCATGAATGCTATTACATTTGTGCCGACGATGCTCATGGCACACCTATTATGCTGAAATCACAGCAAATGGGGATTACACCAGAAGAAATGATTGCTCAAGTTCAAAAAGAGCATCAACAAGATTTCGCCGATTTCAACATTCAATTTGATAATTTCCACACGACTCACAGTGACGAAAATCGTGCCCTAGCCAGTGAGATTTATCTAAAATTACGCGACAGCGGTTACATCAAAACCAAAACTATTTCACAATTATTTGACCCTGAAAAGTTAATGTTCTTACCAGACCGTTTTGTCAAAGGCACCTGCCCTAAATGTAAGTCTGAAGATCAATACGGTGATAACTGTGAAAACTGCGGTGCGACATATAACACCACTGATTTGATCAATCCAAAATCAGCCGTGTCGGGTGCAACGCCCATTATGAAAGACAGCGAACATTTCTTTTTTGACCTGCCTGCATTTGAAGGCATGCTAAAAGAATGGATCCATTCGGGTTCATTGCAACAAGAAATGGCGAATAAACTTAACGAATGGTTTGAGCAAGGCCTAAAGCAATGGGATATTTCACGTGATGCGCCCTACTTTGGTTTTGAAATCCCAGACGCACCCGGTAAATTTTTCTATGTCTGGTTAGACGCTCCCATTGGTTACATGAGTTCGTTTAAAAACTTATGTAACAAGCGTGATGATGTAAATTTTGACGATTTTTGGAGCCTAGACTCAAGCGCCGAGGTGTATCACTTTATCGGTAAAGACATTGTTTATTTCCACAGTTTATTCTGGCCTGCAATGTTAGAAGGTGCTGGGTTCCGTAAACCCACCAGTGTTTATGCTCACGGTTACGTCACGGTCAACGGTTCAAAAATGTCTAAATCAAAAGGCACGTTTATTAAAGCGCGTACCTATTTAGACAATTTAGATCCTGAATACCTGCGTTATTACTACGCCGCTAAATTAACTAGCCGTATTGATGATTTGGATTTGAATTTAGAAGACTTTGCCCAGCGAGTTAACTCAGATTTAGTCGGCAAATTGGTTAACCTAGCCTCACGCACGGCCGGTTTTATCGGTAAACGTTTTGAAGGCAAATTAGCCAAGGTTGCAGACAGCAGCTTAAGCGACATATTTTTAGCCAAAAGCGAAACCATTGCTCAATGCTATGAAAACCGTGAATTTGGTAAAGCGATGCGCGAAATCATGGCCTTGGCCGATATGGCTAATGCCTACGTTGCTGATGCGGCGCCTTGGCAATTAGTCAAGCTAGAAGATAAACAAGAAGAAGCCCATCAGGTATGCAGCAATGCATTAAACCTGTTCAGAATTTTGGTTACCTACCTTAAGCCTGTATTGCCTAAACTGGCCGGAAATGTTGAAGACTTTTTACAGTTAACCTTAACATGGGATAATTTAGGCCAAGATCTAGCGGGTCATGAAATCGCGCCATTTAAACCTTTAATGCAGCGTATTGAACCTAAGAGCATTGAAGCTATCATCGATGAGTCTAAAGAAAACTTGCAAGCAACCAATACCGACGCGCCTAAAACAGACGCGCCTAAGCAAGCGGTTAATCAATTAGAACTCGATCCTATTAGCCCAGAAATTAGCTTTGATGATTTCGCTAAAATCGATTTACGTATTGCGCGGATCAGCAAAGCGGAACATATCGAGAAAGCCAATAAGTTACTCCGACTTGAATTAGACTTAGGCGGTGAAACTAAGCAAGTATTTGCCGGTATTAAGTCGGCTTATGCACCTGAAGACTTAGTCGGTAAACTGACCGTGATGGTGGCGAACCTTGCGCCGCGCACGATGAAGTTTGGTGATTCTGAAGCCATGGTGTTAGCTGCAGGTCCTGGTGGTAAAGATTTGTTTATTCTAGAACCCCATGAAGGCGCACAGCCGGGGATGCGAGTGAAGTAACACTCAACTAGCCAAACAAAAAAAGACCGCTTTGGCGGTCTTTTTTGTTTGGCTTGATAGTTCATTTGTTATGTTTATTGTATTCACTACTAGAGGTTGATTCGGTCTCTGATTTATAAGCCTCATTCGCTGTTTGCACTTCAAAATCTTCTGCCATTGCCTGCTTTAATCGTTCTTCGTATCGCATAAACAGGTTTAAAAAGTCATTGCTGAACCGCTCACCCTCTGATTCCGTTAACCATTGTGCATATAGACGTTTAGATGCTTCTTTTTCAACCCGTTTATACGTCGACTTTCGCTTACTGACAAAATCGTCAGAATAGCCCAATAAGCGCAATGACGCCGCGCCCACTTCAAGTGCAGAATGATGGGTTTCTGACTCAACAATATCGGCGCCCGCTTCTTTTAATAAATGCCCGTGGCCGCGATCGAATGCCCTCGCAACGATGTTAAGTTTGGGGTAGGTATGATGTAAATATTTCACTAACGCAACACTGCTTTCACGATTATCGATGGCGACAACAAACAAGGAAGCCTGGGCAATACCCGCTGTTGTTAATAAAGCTGGACGGGTAGCATCGCCATAATAGGCTTTAGTATTGATTTTTCTAATCGAGTCAACTTGTGAGGCTTGATGGTCAAGCACCACCGTTTTAATGCCATTGGAAATCAATAATCGATTAACAACTTGGCCAAAACGACCAATACCAGCAATCACCACACAGCCAACCTCGTCAATATTATCTTGGGCGCGTTGATTGGTTTTTTTCTGAAAACGAGGAAAGATCACCTTTTCGAACAAAATGAACAACCCTGGGGTTAAAAACATCGATAACGCGACCACTATCGACAAGGTTTGTGCCAGCTCTGCAGGCAACACATGCTGTTGCACGCTGAAACTTAATAATACAAAGCCAAACTCACCCGCTTGAGCAAGACTTAAGGCAAATAACCAACGATCACTGCCTTTAATTCGAAAAATTAATGCCAATAAATAAAGTACAATCCCTTTAATTAGCATCACCCCAGAGGTCATTAAGATAATCTCGCTAAAATCGGCAAATAACACCGAAAAATCAATCCCAGCACCCACGGTGATAAAAAACAGTCCTAATAACAATCCTTTAAAAGGCCCAATATTGGACTCTAGTTCATGTTTAAACTCACTATTAGCCAGTACCACGCCCGCCAAAAAGGTACCTAATGCGGGTGAAATACCAACCAAACTCATTAACGCTGCAATCCCAATCACCAACATAAGCGCTGCGGCAGTAGATATTTCGCGTACTCCTGAGTCCGCTACCATCCTAAATAATGGCCTACTGAGATAATGCCCACCTAACACCACAGCACCAATAGCTAATACCAGTACAATGGCATATGCCCAACCTGGTAATGAAGCCACGAGACTTAACTGCTCGTGTTGTTCACTCATACTACTAACAGCAGCTTGGGCTTTCTCAACTAACTCAGGTAAGGCTAATAACGGAATAAAGGCCAACATGGGAATGACGGCTATGTCTTGAAACAGCAAGACCGAAAATGCGTTCTTTCCGGCATGGGTTTTATTGAGGCGTTTTTCAGATAAGGTTTGCAACACAATTGCGGTAGATGAAAGGGAAAAAATTAACCCTATGGTTAACGCTGTACTGAGCCCATATCCAGCATAAGTCGCACAGGCCATCACGGCCAAAATAGTCCCCACAACTTGTAAGCCACCAAGCCCCAGTAAACGGTTGCGCATCGCCCATAACATTTTAGGCTCAAGCTCTAACCCAACTAAAAACAACATCATCACCACGCCAAATTCGGCGAAGTGTTGAATCGTGTTGGTTTCACTGCCGACTAAACCGATAATTGGCCCAATAACAACCCCGGCAATGAGGTAGCCGAGTATTGAACCTAATCCTAATTTATTGGCTAAGGGAACAGCGATTACCGCAGCGGTTAAATAAATAAAAGCTTGTAGGAAATACTCGGTCATTTACGGATCCTTAACAAATAAAAGGCAATATGATACATCCATGGTCTTGTCCATCACCCATTATGTAGACTTCGTTTAATGCCAATAGCTAAGTCAATGTTGTCAAAAAACAGCACTAAACATCGGTTATCTACCTAAGACTAAAGCCGGTAACGCAATGAACATCAGCGCCGGCGCAACCAAGCATTACGATATTGTCAAATTACACGGGATTTACAATATCAATAAAATGATGCTCAATATTGAATTTTTCCGCTAAATGCTCACCCAAAGCTTGGATGCCAAATTGTTCTGTCGCATGATGCCCAGCGGCAAAGTAATGTAACCCTTGCTCGATTGCTGCATGGAAAGTCCGCTCTGATACTTCACCACTAATAAATGCATCAACCTCCATTTGCGCCGCATCATCAATATAGTCTTGTGCACCTCCGGTACACCAAGCCAAGGTCGAGATCATTTTGGTTTCATCACCTATGTGCAACGGTTTACGTTTTAATACACTGCTGAGTAACTCGCTAAATTCGGCAACCGTTAATGGGTGTTCTAAATGACCATGCCATAATAAATCCTGAGCCACAGGCTCGTAGACTCTTGGGCTAATAATGCCTAATTGTTGGGCTAATTGGGCATTATTACCCACACCATGGTGTGCATCTAACGGTAAATGATAGCCATATAAACTAATGTCATTATCCATTAATGCTTTGATCCGACGATATTTCATGCCAGTGATGACGTCAGGCTCATTTTTCCAAAAAAAACCATGATGAACCAAAATTGCATCAGCGTTGACCTTTATCGCAGCATCAATTAGTGCCTGACAAGCTGTAACTCCGGTGACTATGGTGTGAATGTTCGACTTACCTTCGACTTGCAGCCCATTTGGCGCATAATCTTTAAACGCACTCACGTTTAAAAAAGTATCAAGATAGGACGCCAATTCTTGACGTGAAATAACTGATGTTTGATGATTTTTGGACATAAAACCCCTAAAAATTTAACTAACCTCAGCCAGTAGACAATATAAGGTTATTGATAATGATATTGACCATACGGACTCACACGATATTCATTCATATAATACTGAATGGCGATACCACCAGTTTACCCGAATATGGTCGAACTCGCGAAGCTTATGCAACCTAAAAACGGTTTAAAATACAGATATTTTAGGATCTAAATCAATGAGAAACACAAGCCTCTGAGACAGGTAATATTCGTATAGCCTAAAGTTATTTATTTCAATAACGTCCCAATAAACTGTCGATAAAAACGACTTTTTGACTGATAATTCGACAATTTTGGCATGGATTGGACTTTTGATAACTTAACACTTTAAAATTAGTTACAACCTTAATTTAACGTGATAACAAGTAGGTTATTAACTATGACAACATTGACTAAAGAAGAGGTCATCAGCCAATTACAAACGGCACTTGAAAATCAATCTGGCAAACCCGTTTCAATTGAGCAAGCGGGCAGTTGGTATAAAATCGACGGCGCAAAATCAGTGCGTTTTAGCGAACTCGACGCTATGCATGCTAATTTAACGGCATCTTCAGTAAAAAAAGTACCACTGACAACCACGTGCGGATTAGTCGCTGAACCTAGGCGAAAAGAATCGGCAAAAACTGCAGCGAAAAAAACACCGACTAAAAAGGTTCAATCAACCTCAGGTGGATTAACCCCTAAGCAGTTGTGGCGTCAAAAACTCGAAAATACAATCGGTAAGCAAACATTGCCTCAAGGTTTTTAATAAAACGTGGCAATAACAGATAATACTGTATTGCAAAACAGGTATTGACGACTGCGGGTAAAATAACAGAAGCCTAGGCTCCTGTTATTTTACTCGCATTATCACATTGCAAGGTCGACTCTGACATAACCGGTTAAGTAAACCACCCTAACCTCATCTCCGGCAGCAAAACTCATTCCAGGATCCGCATCTTGGATCACCATAACTTGGCTGCCATCTTCTTGCTTTATCATTAGTTCAACTAATTTAGTTTCAAAATAATATTGTTGGTTACCATGCTGACTTCCGATCCCCCCACCGATCAATGCCCCCAAGACAGTGGCAACATCTTGACCGGAACCACCACCAAATTGATGGCCAATAACACCACCGATTAAGGCTCCACCAAAGGTTTTCCAACCACTGTGACTGTCTTCAACCAGCTGTTTTTCACTCACCTGCTTTACCGATTCAATTTGTCCATACAGTACTTTCTCAACGGGGACCGCTTGATTTCGCTCATAAGCAGCTTGGCTTTGGCCAAAAAAAAGGCAAATTGTCAGCAATACTGCAAAAATACTCTTCATACTCACAGTTATGATTTTAAACATGGCTAATTTCCGCTAAGTTAACGATACGATATTACAAATAATATACTCAATTTGAACTCACTGTGTTATTTAAATCAATCCATCGAGTTTCCTTCGCCGGAACAAGCCCTCATTAATCCTAATGGCTTATTAGCCATTGGAGGAGACTTGCAGCCCACCCGCTTAATACAAGCCTATTATCAAGGTATTTTTCCTTGGTTTAATGCCAATGACCCGATTTTATGGTGGTCGCCCGACCCTAGAGCTGTGTTCACGCCGACTCAACCTTTTGGCAGTAAAAGCTTGATTAAGTTTCTTAAAAAATCAACGTGGCGCTATACCATTAATCATGCATTTTTGGACGTAGTCGCGGGATGTGCACAGCCTCGCGATAGCCAAAGTGGCACGTGGATATCGGCAGAAATTCAAATGGCCTATTATGAACTTCATCTTCAAGGGCGCGCTCACTCTATTGAAGTGTGGGATGGCGAACACCTTGTCGGTGGTCTGTATGGTATTCCGGTAGGAGGTGTTTTTTGCGGTGAATCGATGTTCCATCGCCAAACTAATGCATCAAAAGCTGCGTTTGCTATACTGAATCAACACTTGGTGAAAAATAATTTCCAGTTAATTGATGCCCAAATAATAAACCCACATTTGCTCAGCCTTGGCGCTAACGCCCTACCAAGACGCAAATTTTTGTCGATACTTCATCAATATCGAGATCAAGCCATTTCAGCGTCAATATGGCACAAACAAGAGGTGTTAATTGAATTCTAAATCGGTCAGCGTCGGCATAAGCCAACCTTTTGATTGCAACTATATTGAAGGCAATAAAGAACAATTGTTGGTCATCCAGGAACCACAAGTTGACGCAGCATTATTTGAACAACTTCTGGCTATGGGGTTTCGTCGTAATGGAAATGCCATTTATAAACCACGTTGCCCAAACTGCCAAGCCTGTCAGTCTATTCGATTGAATGTGAACGATTTTGTGTTATCAAAACGTCAGAAACGCACGTTAAAGAACAACCGAGATTTACATTGGAAAGTCAGCCATACATCACGGCCTGAACATTATATTTTGTACCAGCGTTACATTAATGAACGGCACAGCGATGGACCCATGTTCCCGGCATCACAAAGCCAATATGATGATTTTTTATTATCTGATTGGTTGCCGCCAATGTATATCGAAGTATTTGATCATGAGAAGTTAATTGCAGTCGCGGTCACCGATGATATGGCACAGAGTTATTCGGCGATTTACAGTTACTTCGACCCGGACTATGCTGAACGATCCTTGGGTTCACTGATGATTTTAATTCAATGCCAATTGGCAAAGTCATTGGGTAAGCGATTTTTGTATTTGGGCTATCAAATTGATCAAAATAGGAAAATGAGTTATAAACGCCAATACCGTCCATATCAAATTTTAACAGCACTTGGTTGGCAAGTTGGCGAAAATCTTACACCTCTTTCTCGTTAACGCCCTTTACAGTTCAGGGTTTTTGGGGCATGATACGCCCGATTTTTTCATATTTGAAGGCTAATGGGATAACTAATTAATGGCGAAAGAAGACAACATTGAAATGCAGGGCACTATCCTTGAGACCTTGCCAAATACAATGTTCCGCGTAGAGCTTGAAAATGGACATGTGGTGATAGCCCACATCTCTGGCAAAATGCGCAAAAACTACATCCGTATTTTAACCGGTGACAAAGTCACGGTTCAGTTGACTCCTTATGACTTATCAAAAGGTCGTATCGTCTTCCGCGCACGTTAATCGCTAGCCTCAACAATGTAAAAACCGACTGCCTGTCGGTTTTTTTGTTGTTATACCAAACTGCATAAGTAAAGTGTACTCAGCGCAAAGCAACACGCATCAAACAAAACGAATGTTCAACGTAATGGGTATCCCTTTATCAGAGCATTCAACCAAGCATAGCGATGGTTGTAATCCGTTTTGCAGAAGCACCTCATACGCTCCACTGCTATGTTGTATTGATTTAAAAAGGGAATACCCATTTTGCCATCAATACCCATTGAATTGAACAGTGAGTAACGCTCTGAGTTGATGACTTATTTATCAAGAAACGGTATTAGGCGCAATTAACACACATAAAAAAGATGACCCATGGGTCATCTTTTTCAATTGTATCGTTAATGACTACGACACTTTTTCTAACGACTCACAATTGATATTGATCTCACCGTCTTTCACGTCAATGTGCGCAACACCGCCCCTTTCAAGCACGCCAAATAGAATTTCATCGGCTAGTGGGCGTTTAATCAATTCGGTCACCACACGCGACATAGGACGCGCGCCCATCGATTTGTCGTATCCCTTCTCCGCAAGCAAGGTTCGAGCCTCGTCACTGACATCCAAGGTGACATGTTTATCATCAAGTTGTGCCTGTAACTCAACTAAGAACTTATCAACCACTTTGGCGATTACTGTCATATCCAAATGATTAAACCATACGATTGAATCTAATCGATTACGAAACTCAGGTGAAAAGATTTTATTGATTTCAGCTAAGGCATCTTGAGTATGATCTTGCTGTCTAAAGCCAATCGATTTACGAATAGTTTCTTGCACGCCAGCATTGGTTGTCATCACTAACGTCACATTTCTGAAATCAGCTTTACGACCGTTATTGTCAGTTAACGTACCGTGATCCATCACTTGTAATAGCAAGTTGAATACATCAGGGTGCGCCTTTTCAATCTCGTCAAGTAGCACCACACAATGTGGGTTTTTAATCACAGCATCGGTTAACATGCCACCTTGATCGTAACCAACATAACCTGGAGGAGCACCGATTAAACGCGACACAGTGTGGCGTTCCATATACTCAGACATATCAAACCGAATGAGTTTAAGATTGAGACAATTAGCCAATTGGTTGGTGACTTCGGTTTTACCTACCCCTGTCGGGCCGGCAAACATAAAGCTACCCACTGGCTTTTTCTCTGAGCCTAAACCACTGCGCGACAAGCGAATAGCGGAACTGAGGCTCTCAATAGCCTTGTCCTGCCCAAATACCACCATCTTAAGGTTGCGTTCTAGGTTACGCAGCATATCTTTGTCAGTCGACGATACCGACTTCTCAGGAATACGCGCCAACTTGGCAATGATAGCCTCTATTTCAGCTTGACCAATGGTCTTCTTACGTTTGCTTTGCGGCATCATCACCATACGCGCACCCGCTTCGTCAATCACATCAATCGCTTTGTCGGGTAAATGACGGTCATTAATGTGCTTTGCCGATAAGATAGCTGCACTGCTGATGGCCGCTTGGGTATAGCGTACACCATGGTATTGTTCGTACTTAGATTTAAGCCCCATCAATATTTTGGTGGTTTCAGCGACAGAAGGCTCATTGATATCAATTTTTTGGAAGCGACGTGCTAAAGCACGGTCTTTTTCAAAAATGCTTTGATATTCTTGGAACGTCGTTGACCCCATGCAACGTAACTTACCACTTGATAACAATGGTTTGAGTAAGTTAGACGCATCCATCACACCACCAGAAGCGGCGCCAGCACCAATAATGGTATGAATTTCGTCAATAAATAAAATAGCATGCTCATCCGCAGCTAATTCTTTTAATAAGCTTTTAAAGCGCTTTTCAAAATCACCACGGTATTTAGTGCCCGCTAATAATGCGCCCAAATCTAACGAATACACGGTCGCATTGGCCATCACTTCAGGCACTTGTTTGTTGACGATGCGATAAGCCAAACCTTCTGCTATAGCCGTTTTACCCACGCCAGCTTCACCCACGAGTAAGGGGTTGTTTTTGCGACGACGACAGAGTGTCTGAATCGCACGTTCAATTTCAGCATCACGACCAATTAATGGATCGATAGTACCGTCTTGCGCTAATTGGTTTAAATTAGCCGCAAATTGCGCCAACATGCTACGGTCTTCGGCATTTTCAGATTGATCATCAATGCGTTCTTGATCTTGTGGTTCGCCAGAATCGTCTTCTTTTCCCATGCCATGAGAAATAAAATTAACCACATCTAAGCGGGTAATCTCACAACGACGCAGTAAATAAACCGCTTGGGATTCTTGCTCACTAAAAATAGCAACCAGCACATTGGCGCCAGAAACTTCATTACGACCAGATGATTGCACATGGAAAACCGCACGTTGCAGAACACGTTGAAATCCTAAGGTAGGCTGTGTTTCACGCTCTTCAGTTGATTCGGCAATAATCGGTGTGGTTTGTTGAATGAAATTAGCCACTTCTTCTCGTAAACGATTAACATCCGCCCCACAAGCAACTAATGCTTCATAAGCAGAGGGATTATCAATCAGCGCTAATAATAAATGTTCTACTGTCATGTATTCATGACGTGAATCTCTAGCTTGCTGAAACGCTAGGTTCAAGGTGACTTCCAGGTCTTTGTTCAGCATAAGCACCCCCTAAATTTAACCACAGACTGTGAGAAATCGATATTATGCTTTCTCTAACGTACACAGTAACGGATGTTGGTTTTCTCTTGCAAACTGATTTACTTGAAAAACTTTTGTTTCTGCAATTCCAAATGGAAACACACCACACAATCCTTTGCCTTGGTTATGGATTGCTAACATAATATCAACAGCTTGCTGTTCATTTTTCTCAAAGAAACGTTGTAATACTTCTACCACAAAATCCATCGGGGTGTAATCATCATTGTTTAGCACCACGTTATACATATGGGGTGGTTGTAGCTTAGATTCAACCTTTTCTTCAATATGTTCTACACTGCCTATTTTAGCCATTGTTTAATACTAGCCTCTCGTTTGGTTCCCGACCACTTGATATTATTAAATTAATTAAATGTTGCCTTTTTGTTAATTACTGCTTGACATCTTTTCGTACAAATTTCATTCTATTTGTTAGGCGGCGAATAATAGACCGCTGGATAATAAGTTTTACTATCTTACTGGTAAGTAGACAATAGAAGGAAGTGGAAGTATGGCAAACGGAACTGTAAAATGGTTCAACAACGCCAAAGGATTCGGGTTTATTTGCCCTGATCAGGGTGGCGAAGATGTATTTGCGCACTATTCAACTATCGAAATGGAAGGTTATCGTACCTTAAAAGCAGGTCAACCTGTATGCTTCGAAGTTGAAGCTGGTCCCAAAGGAATGCATGCTTCAGCCATCTCGCCAACAAAATAATTGGTGAGACTATAAGACAAAAAGACAAAAAGACAGGGATTTTAATCCCTGTCTTTTTTTATTGACTTAAATAACCTCAATGAACAAAAATAAATAATTATTTAACCGTTTGTTAGCCAGCGTTGAGGTTTTTAGTCTCAATTTAGTCAAGATGACAACTTCAGTTGACGCTATCGCTGTTGATGTCATCACCACGCAATCACCTCGAAGGCGTTACCCGCAGACATTAGCCCTTAAAAAATTGGTTTAATGTGGCACTTGGGCGCATCGCTTGTTCAGCTTTCGCAGCATCTAAACGGTAATAACCGCCTAAATCTACGGCAGGACCTTGTGAACCATTCAACTCCGCAAGGATAACCGTTTCATTTGCAGCCAATGATTTAGCCAATGGTACAAAATACGCAGCCAGCGCTGAATCCTCTGTTTGCTCAGTTAATGCTTGTGCCCAATACATCGCTAGGTAGAAGTGGCTACCGCGATTATCAAGTTCACCTACACGACGAGAGGGTGATTTATTGGTGTCAAGGAACTTACCAATAGCCACGTCTAACGTGTCTGCTAGCACTTGTGCTTTAGGGTTGTTGGTCGTTTGACTTAAGTGCTCTAAAGAAGCCGCTAATGCCAAGAACTCACCTAATGAATCCCAACGTAAATGACCTTCTTTTTCCACTTGTTGTACGTGCTTAGGCGCAGAACCACCCGCACCTGTTTCAAATAAACCACCGCCACTCATTAACGGCACAATAGACAACATTTTCGCACTCGTGCCCAATTCAAGAATTGGGAACAAATCGGTTAAGTAATCACGTAATACATTACCCGTTACCGAAATAGTGTCTTCACCTTTGATGATCCGCTCTAAGGTGAAACGTGTTGCATCTTCTGGTGACATCACCTGAATATCTAAACCAGCAGTTTCTTGCTCTGATAAATATTGAGTCACTTTTTTAATTAACTCAGCATCGTGAGCACGATGACTGTCTAACCAAAATACCGCTGGTGTATTGCTTAAACGTGCACGCTTAACGGCCAGTTTAACCCAGTCGCGAATAGGCGCATCTTTCACTTGGCACATACGGTAAATGTCGCCAGCTTCAACGTTATGGCTCATTAATACATCGCCTGCTTGGTTAATCACATTAACCGTACCGGGCGCAATAATTTCAAAGGTTTTGTCGTGGCTACCGTATTCTTCTGCTTTTTGAGCCATTAAGCCCACGTTAGGCACACTGCCCATTGTGGTTGGGTCAAATGCACCGTGCTTTTTGCAGAACGCAATCGTTTCTTGGTAAACACCCGCGTAGCTACGATCTGGGATCATCGCTTTGGTGTCTTGTAACTGGCCATCTGGGCCCCACATTTTCCCTGACGAACGGATTGCGGCTGGCATTGATGCATCAATAATGATGTCACTTGGTACGTGTAAGTTAGTGATGCCTTTATCTGAATCAACCATAGCAAGTGCTGGACGAGCAGCATAAACAGCGGCAATGTCAGCTTCAATTTCACTACGTTTAGCTTCTGGTAAGGTACTTATTTTGGCATACACATCACCAAAGCCGTTATTTACATCAACACCGAGTTCAGCAAATAACGCGCCGTGCTTATCGAAGACGTCTTTAAAGAACACTTTCACGGCAAGACCAAATAATATTGGGTCAGACACTTTCATCATGGTGGCTTTAAGGTGCAAAGATAATAAAACATCTTCTGATTTTGCCGCTTCGATTTCACGAGCATAAAAATCGACTAACGCTTTTTTGCTCATCACTGAAGAATCAATAACTTCGTCAGCCAATAGCGCTAAACCACTCTTAAGCACAACATCTTTACCGTCTTGTTGGGTCAACACGATATTGACTTTATCTGCTGCTGCTAAGGTTACAGACTGTTCGCTTCCGTAGAAGTCACCTTCGTTCATATGAGCAACGTGAGACTTAGACGCGCTCGACCATTTGCCCATTGAATGGGGGTTTTTCTTGGCGTAGTTTTTCACTGACGTCGGTGCACGACGATCTGAGTTACCTTCACGTAATACCGGGTTTACGGCACTGCCTTTAATTTTGTCATAGCGGGATTGAGCTTCAACTTCAGCGTCATTTTTAGGCTCATCAGGGTAGTTAGGAATGTCATAGCCTTTTGCTTGAAGTTCAACAATACAGGCTTTTAACTGCGGAACTGAGGCACTGATGTTAGGTAATTTAATAATGTTGGCTTCTGGCTGGTTAGCCAATTCGCCTAATTCTGTTAGCGCATCAGCAATTTTTTGCTCTGGGGTTAATTTTTCAGGGAAGTGAGCAATAACACGAGCTGACAAAGAAATATCACGGGTTTCAACTTTTACGCCTGCTGCATTAGTGAAGGTACGGATAATAGGCAAGAAAGACAGCGTAGCCAGTGCCGGCGCTTCGTCGGTTTCTGTGTATATAATCGTTGGAGTGTTATCTTTCATTTTATTTCCTACATTATTGTAAATTATCAATTTATTAGAATAAATTGTGTAAGCATTTAATGGATTTTCGTTGACAACACACGCGCAAGTAAACCTTGACTTGCAACCTTGGCGCATCTTTTTAGTCTGCCAAGTATGTGAAATCGCCGATCCCATTTATTATTATATTTTGTTCTCAAACCGCTGAGCTTTGGCAGGTAAACCAGATGCCCCAGAATGATAAATTAGCTATAGATCACACTTTTTAGGCGGACATCATAGATCATTCTTAATCATTTTCAAATTCCACTAAGGACGAATACGCAGTAAACTATCATAAATTGATTTATATTCGCTCACTTATCACTCACTCTTATAACCTAGGGATGTTAACCATACCTTTATGTCAAAAATCGGTAAATTCAGTCCATTCAAAAAAACAGCTACAAACAGCGTTAACGCGTCAACTAAATCAGTCAATGTTGTGCCCAGAAGTGCGGCCAGTAATGCAGCCAATAATGCAGCCAATAATGCAGCCAATCGCAACAGGATAAAATCGCGGCTGCCACAAAAACCTCGGACTGAAAATCCCGTCATAGTGCTATTTAATAAACCTTTTAATGTGTTGTGCCAATTTACCGATGAAGCGGGCCGCCAAACACTAAAAGACTTTATTCCGGTTCCCGATGTATATGCAGCAGGACGTTTAGACCGTGATAGTGAAGGTTTACTATTGCTTACCAATGATGGACAGCTGCAAGCAAAGTTGACTCAGCCGACTCAAAAAACCTTTAAAACCTATTGGGTTCAAGTTGAAGGGCAACCGTCAGATGAGGCGTTAAATGCACTTTGCCAAGGCGTGAAGTTGAAAGACGGAATGACTTTGCCTGCAAAAGTCCACGTAATGGGCTCGCCTGATATTTGGCCTAGAAACCCGCCAGTGAGAGAGCGAAAAGCCATTCCTACCACTTGGCTTGAAGTACAAATTTGCGAAGGTCGAAATCGCCAAGTTAGGCGTATGACAGCCCATGTCGGTCATCCAACCTTAAGACTAATCCGTTATAAAATAGGTCAATGGTGTCTAGATGATTTACCTAATGGCGAATACAAAGTGATGAGCACCGCTAAATAACCACAAGTTGAGCATCTTAGGATCAGAGGGAATTATGACCGAACGTTATAAACCGAATACCACTGTAGCTTGCGTTATTTATAGCCAAGGCAAATTTTTATTAGTGGAAGAATGCATTGATGGTGCGGTTAAATTTAACCAACCAGCTGGACATCTAGAGGCGAATGAATCGATTATCAATGGGTGCGCCCGTGAAATTGTTGAAGAAACCGGTCTTGAGTTAACACCACAAGCCTTAGTGGGCATTTATCAATTTAGAGCATCTGCAAACTTAGCGTTCGTTCGTTATACCTTTTGTATTGAACTGACCAAGCAACAACACGCTAAACCTCGCGATAATGCCATTACAGATACTCACTGGCTCAGTCTTGCTGAAATCATCGCCCTTGGTAGCCAACTTCGCAGCCCATTAGTGGTAAAAAGTATTGAAGATTTCTTACAACAAGCTGATAAAAACCTTTTACCACAGCACACCCCTTTATCACTGTTCAATGTCGATTATTTTTAGAGCCTTGTCTTGGGCTATTTGCATACGCCTCAAGATAGCCCATTCAGCGAATGCGTGATAGAATATGCGCCGCACAAATGTCATGTTTATTAGGACTCGAGGATCTTTAAAGGTGAATTTTGCAGCTGTTTCGGCTATTTATACTAGGCAGAGCTTATGACATGTCGTTGTTGTTCATAAATAAGCGTTAACCTAGTAGAAAGAAGCCCAAAATGCTACTCATAGGGATCGGCTAAACAGGTGCACTTATTGGTAAGCGAAGGTCTTTGTTGTAAGATATTAGTTTACGTAGACAGTTTGCTTTAAGACTTGCAGCGCATTCTTATTTAAACAGAAAACCGTTTAGATCGAATAGATTTTGACCATAAAATTCAGCCGGCACTTGACGGTCAACTAATTAATCTCGTCGAAATGTGCATGCAACAACATTCAGGCTCACAACGAACAAAAATCTAGCTCAATCGCCTTGAAACATTGGCATTGCGGCACAATATACATATTATCTATCTTCAAGGTTTTTAGGATTTATGACATCACTTAGCCCTACTTCAAATGGTAAAAAAGTCATTGTCGGCATGTCCGGCGGTGTGGACTCTTCAGTATCAGCTTACTTGTTAATGCAGCAAGGCTATCAAGTTGAAGGTCTGTTTATGAAGAACTGGGAAGAAGACGATACCGATGAATATTGCGCGGCTGCTGATGATTTAAAAGATGCACAATCAGTTTGCGACAAGCTAGGCATTAAAATGCATACCGTCAATTTTGCTGCCGAATACTGGGATAACGTATTCGAATATTTTTTAGCAGAATACAAAGCCGGCCGCACCCCCAACCCCGATATCATGTGCAATAAAGAAATTAAATTTAAAGCCTTTCTTGAATTTGCGGACGATATTTTAGATGCCGATTATATCGCCATGGGCCATTATGTCCGCCGACGTGATAATAGCGATGGCAGCGTAGAAATGCTTCGCGGAGTTGATGGTAATAAAGATCAGAGCTACTTTTTATACACGTTAAGCCACGAACAAGTTGCCCGCAGCTTGTTCCCTGTCGGTGAACTTGAAAAACATCAAGTGCGTGAAATAGCCCAAAAACTGGGATTAATTACCCACGACAAAAAAGACAGCACCGGTATTTGCTTTATCGGTGAACGTAAATTCACCGACTTCTTAGCGACCTATTTACCGGCTCAACCGGGCGATATCGAAAACGCTGAAGGTGAAGTGATTGGGACACATCAAGGATTGATGTACCACACGCTTGGACAACGTAAAGGTTTGGGTATTGGTGGTCTGAAAAATAGTAATGAAGATCCATGGTATGTGGTTGAAAAAGATTTATTACGCAATGTGCTAATTGTCGCACAAGGGGGCAATCACCCTCGTTTAATGTCAAGCGGCATGACAGTCAATCAATTGCATTGGGTTGATCGCAAAGGACCTGAAAATAACTGTCACATAACGGTAAAAACCCGTTATCGTCAACGAGATGTAGCTTGCACACTCGTCTATAATGACTCAGACAATATTACCGTTATGTTTGATGAACCGGTTGCCGCAGTGACCCCTGGGCAATCAGCAGTATTTTTTGATGGTGACATCTGTTTAGGTGGCGGCATAATCGATACCTTAATCCGAGGATAAGCCGTGAGCCAAACTCCAGACAACATCTTGTTTGAACGCACCATGGCCTTCGCTGGTATTTTACAGGCGATTGGCCAGGTCCAGTATTTAGCTCGTCACGGTGAAAGCGATAAAGACGCCCTAGCTGCTACGCTTAATACTATTTTAGTGACAGAGCCAGAATCAACGGCTGATGTTTATCAAGATAAAGCCATTTTAGATAACGGTTATCAACTGATCCAAAATCAACTCGGTGATGGCGGTAACAAAGATGTTGAAACCACTCGTTACTTAGTCGGCGTGTTAGCCCTTGAACGCAAGCTAGCCCATTCACCTAATGGTTTAGGCATGCTAGCGGAACGCATCAATCAAGTGCATCGCCAATTAACCCATTTTGCGATTACTGATGAACAAGTTATTGCCAATTTGGCCAGTATTTACAGCGACATCATCAGTGAATTAGGGCCTAAATTACAAATATCGGGTAATCCCGATTGCTTAAAGCAATCTCTGGTACAACAAAAAATTCGCGCGTTACTGCTTGCAGCCATGCGCAGCGCAGTATTATGGCGCCAATTAGGTGGCAAACGCCGCCATTTAGTGTTTGCCCGTAAATCCATATTTGATACAGCAAAACAAAGCCAAAATAACAATTAATCGAATCACCCTACAACAAAGTTCATCAAGGAGCTTAAAATGGATCTTTCCGCACTAACTGCTATCTCTCCGGTAGACGGTCGTTATGGTAGTAAAACCGCCTCATTACGAGGGATTTTCAGCGAGTTCGGTCTTACTAAGTACCGTGTTCAAGTTGAAATCAACTGGTTAAAGCTATTGTCTAGCTGCCCAGAGATTGAAGAAGTTCCCCCTTTTAGCGAAACCGCATTAGCCTTGTTAGACAGCATCAAGGACAACTTTAGCGAACAAGACGCTCTGCGTGTTAAAGCAATTGAAAGCACCACCAATCACGACGTGAAGGCGGTTGAGTACTTTATTAAAGAACAAATTGCCAACAATGCCGAGTTAGTCGCCATTGATGAATTTGTTCATTTCGCCTGTACCTCCGAAGACATCAACAACTTATCTCATGGCTTAATGTTAAAAGAAGCGCGCGAACAAGTGTTAGTGCCGCAATGCCAGCAGATTATTGATGCCATCAAAAAATTAGCTCATGACAATAAAAGCGTGCCGTTAATGTCTCGCACCCATGGGCAACCTGCATCACCATCGACTCTCGGTAAAGAGATGGCTAACGTTGCAGTGCGTTTAGATCGTCAACTAAACCAAATCAACGCTGTTGAGATTATGGGTAAAATTAACGGTGCCGTGGGTAACTATAACGCACATATTTCTGCTTACCCTGAAGTCAACTGGCACGAACTTTCACAACGTTTTGTGACCAGTCTTGGCATTAACTGGAACGCGTATACCACCCAAATTGAGCCACATGATTACATCGCAGAATTATTCGATGCTATTGCTCGTTTTAACACTATTTTAATCGATTTTGATCGTGATATTTGGGGTTATGTTGCATTAGGCCACTTTAAGCAACGCACTATTGCTGGCGAAATTGGTTCATCAACTATGCCGCACAAAGTCAATCCAATTGATTTTGAAAACTCTGAAGGTAACCTAGGTATCGCTAACGCGCTGATGCAACATTTATCCGCCAAATTACCGGTATCAAGATGGCAACGTGACTTAACGGACTCAACCGTATTACGTAATCTAGGCGTGGGTATGGCGCACTCGTTAATTGCTTATCAAGCGACCTTAAAAGGCATTAGTAAGTTAGAAGTGAATCAAGCACAGCTTTTAGCTGAATTAGATAAAAACTGGGAAGTATTGGCTGAGCCGGTGCAAACCGTTATGCGTCGTTACGGCATTGAAAAGCCGTATGAGAAGTTAAAAGAACTGACTCGTGGTAAGCGTATTGATGCTGCACAACTTGCCGTGTTTATTGATGGCCTTGAGCTACCTGAACAAGTCAAAACCGACCTAAAAAAAATGACCCCTGCAAACTACATTGGCCGCGCAGAAGCCTTTGTTGATGAGCTAAAATAGTTTTATAAGCTTATGCATATCATTAGCGGTCGCATATGTGACCGCTTTTTTATTGCATTAACCACTGACAAATATCTCGACTGAGGTCAATGATGTACACATTAAATATTGATACCCAAGCCTTTATTAAGCAGCATTGGCAACAAAAACCGCTGGTGATCAAACAGGCTTTTATCAACTTTGAAGATCCTATTGCAGCAGATGAACTTGCAGGTCTTGCCTGTGAAGAAGAAATATCTTCACGAGTGGTGATCACCAAAGGCAATGACTGGGATGTGGTCCAAGGTCCATTTGAAGACTATGACCAATTTGGTGAAGACAACTGGCAGCTATTAGTTCAAGCCGTAAACCATTGGTATCCAGACTCACAACCTTTAGTCGAAGCCTTTCGATTTTTACCCGACTGGCGCTTTGATGACTTAATGGCATCATTTGCCACTCCCGGTGGTGGGGTTGGACCGCATATCGATAACTACGATGTATTTATCATTCAAGGTGATGGCGAACGTCGCTGGAAAGTGGGTGATAAAGGCCAGCACAAGCGTCGCGGCGATAATCCTAACTCGCCTTTGGTTGACGATTTCGAACCCATTATCGATGTGATATTGCAAAAAGGCGATGTATTATACATTCCACCAGGATATCCACATTGCGGCGAAACCTTATCGCTAGCCTTATCATACTCAATCGGTTTTAGAGCCCCGAGTCAGCAAGAACTGTTAACCGAATTAGCCGATACCTTGATTGATAGCAACCAAGGTCAGAAGCGTTTCACCTCTTCAGATGAACCGGCACAACCGGGTCTTATCAGCCAGACACACCAACAAGGGATCATGGATTTGTTGGCGCAATTGGCACAAGATCCCGCCAGCTACCAAACCATGTTAGGTAAATTACTCAGTCAAAGTCGTTTCGAGCTTGATGTTTGTGAAGGTGAAGAGCCATTAACCGCAGCGGATTTATTAGAAGCTGTTGAGCAAGGCGCAATCATTCAACGTATCGGCGGCCTGAAAGTATTACAATTAGAGCAGGACAGCGAACCACGTTTATTTATCAATGGCGACGTTTACGTCTTTGATGATGCTAGCAATGAAATGCTGCAACTCTTGGCTAACAAGGTGAGGCTTACGCCACAAGAGGCTAATTTATTCACCGCCAATGCAGCAGCTCTTGACGTTCTGACCGGATTACTTAATCAAGGGTTATTCTACTTAGCCGAAGACGAAAGCGAATAATGAGTAGCATATAAGCCACTGATCTTATGATGGCAAGCAAGATGGATCATCATGCTTAGCTGGAGATAACAAAAAAGGCACTAATAGTGCCTTTTTTATCTCTGTTGCTTCAGTTTATTAAGCCCACAGTTTTTCATCTTGGTTCATTTTATATAAACTTTCTGCTCGCGAGATAAGCAATTGCGCAAACTTCAGTTGAGTTGGGTCTTTTGTTACGCCCGATTTATGCAAGTTTTCTGCTTTGAGCTGCCACATCATCGAAAAATGTCTAATCGCATCACGAGCCGTTTCCGCCACTTTCACATCAACATAATCGGATGGCAAATCACCTGACATAACCCAAAAAGTTTGTTTTTTAGGTTGTTTCGATTCCATCTTCCAAATGGCTAAATAGGGCGCAAGATAACGGCTTTCATCAGTAAGCACTTTGTTTGGGATCACGCCCTTTTCAGCCAAAAACCGATTCGCCTTTTGGAATTGAGTGCGCACCCACTCTTGTCTTTGAGCTTCTGGATCTGGCGTTGGCTGTGCCACCTTTTCTGCAACTTCTTCAGTCATAATACTTCCTATCTTATTGTTATAATGCAGATTAGAACGAAAACTCACCTGCTCGTTAATCACAAAACAATCTTAATATAGCTTCAAAACAATCACGTAACACAAATTACCTTACGTTTACGTAAGGTGGCAAGCTAAATTGCCACACTAATCACAAAAATAACTCAATCAAGCTTTGTTCAGAGTATCCCTAAATGCTATCGTGCTGCAATAAATATAACAAGCAGTCGTTGGCGCCTTATGTCATCAAGTAACATAAGGGGCGAAAAACTCATTTTTTCAAGCGGAGATGTCACGTGGCAGTTTTTAATCATGTTTCGTTCGATGAACACGAACAAGTGGTCTTTTGTCATGATAAGCAAAGTGGTCTGAAAGGCATTATTGCCATCCATAATACTAACCTAGGTCCTGCCGTGGGTGGTTGTCGTATGTGGAACTATCAATCGGATGATGAAGCCTTAACCGATGTACTACGCTTATCTCGTGGAATGACCTATAAAAATGCATTAGCGGGTCTTGCCATGGGCGGCGGTAAAGCGGTGATCATCGCCGATCCCAAAACAACCGACCGTGAAGCGTTATTTCTTGCATTCGGACGCTTTGTGAACAGTTTAGGTGGTAAATATTATTCTGCTGAAGACGTTGGCGTTTCCACAGCGGATATTATGATAGCCAGCCGTGAAACTGAATTCGTAGCCGGTCTTGAAGGCAAATCAGGTGATCCTTCACCGCAGACGGCATTAGGCACTTATCTGGGCATAAAAGCCGCCGTAAAACATCAACGTGGTATTGATAGCCTAAAAGGGATTAAAGTCTCAGTGCAAGGCGTCGGTCATGTCGGCTATTACTTGTGTAAACACTTACATGATGCCGGCGCTGAGCTGGTGGTCACCGATATTCATCAAGCCTCATTAGACCGAGTCGCCGATGAATTTGGCGCAACTCTTGTTGCTCCGCAAGATATCTACACCCAAGATGTTGATGTGTATGCGCCATGTGCATTAGGTGCCACCCTTAATGACACCACCTTACCACTATTAAAAGCCACCATCGTTGCCGGTTGTGCCAATAACCAATTAGCAGAAGTGCGCCACGGCGAAAAACTCAAACAAATGGGTATTTTGTACGCCCCAGATTACGTGATTAATGCTGGCGGCATTATCAATGTGTCATTTGAGAAACACTATGACGTAGCCGCCTCTACTGCCAAGGTTGAGCAGATTTACAATACCCTACTGACTATTTTTGAACGTGCTGATAGCGAGAACCGCACTACGGGTTCTGTTGCCGATGAAATGGCTAAAGCTATTATTGATGCCGCGAGATAGTTAATCAGCTTTATATTAGGGCTTTTTAATGCCTTAACATGACTTTATAGACATGAATTTATAAACAAAGCTAAAAGGAAATGCCTATGCATTTCCTTTTTTATTGTCTGCCCATTACATTTTTACTTAATGACTGATTCATCAAGTTGCAACAAATCGTTCACCTTAGCGTCAACTAACTGCCCTACCCTAAATCAACACTGACGCAATCTGTGTATTAGGGTGAATGACCGATGATCTCGCACAGCAAAAAAAAACATCAGCACCGCCAACCTTTAGCTCACTTAACTCAGCAGGGGAAAATCCAGCAGTTTCATGCTCTGTGGATATCGGATGTCCATTTAGGCAGCATTGATTGTAAAGCTGAGTTTTTATTATATTTTTTAAACCATAGTCAAAGTAACTACTTGTATTTAGTTGGCGATATTGTCGATATTTGGGCATTAAAAAAACGCTTCTATTGGCCCAATAGCCACAATAACGTCATCAAGAAAATCCTCGAGCTGGCCAGTAACGGCACACAAGTGATCTATATCCCTGGTAATCATGATGAGGCTTTTAAAGCTTATGCAAACAGTCACTTTAGGGGCATTACCCTCGCCAAACAGCATATTCATGAGTCGATTAGCGGCAAACGCTTTTTAATGCTTCATGGCGATCAATTTGACTCACAAGTCTGTGTCAGCAGAGCCTATGCCAAACTAGGTGACCATTTATATGATGTGTTGCTTTGGCTTAATCGCCAATTACATAGGGTAAGAAGTCGCCTAGGGTATTCCTATTGGTCATTAGCCAGCTACATCAAACTCCGCGTCAACAAAGCCCAGCAAGCCGTTAATCAGTACCGTGATGCGGTATTACGCTATTGCGCCAAACAACAGGTCGACATGGTTATCTGTGGTCATATCCACCAGCCAGAGTTATCACAACATACGATTAATGACAGCATCATCACTTACGCTAATGATGGTGATTGGGTTGAAAATTGTACTCTCATTGCAGAAACAGAAATCGGTGATGTGCAGTTACTCAAGTGGGATCAACAAACGTTACAAGCTACAGCAGTAAACACGATTGATTTTTGCAGTTCAGAGGCTAAATCAATCATCACGCCCCAAACACAGCACGTTGCATAAATAAGGCTTAAATATGATATTTACTGTCGATAATGTGGTAGAAAAAAACCTGCCAAATGTGCATAACAAGCCGTGGTTAGCCGTGCCGACTAAAGCCATGTTACGTTACTTGCTTCATGAAAAGCAGTGTAATGACATAGCTAACGAACACGCGCATTTATCCGGTGTCGATTTTGTTGAGCAAATTTTAGCGTGCTTAAATTTCAGTTACAGCGTTCCCAATAACGAAGTTGAAAATATTCCGATTGAAGGTCGAGTGGTGATTTACGCTAACCACCCTATTGGGTCACTTGATGCATTAGCATTGATTAAATTAATTAGCCAAGTTCGTCCGGATATTAAGGTGGTCGCCAACGAGCTGTTAATGGCTATTAAACCGTTACATTCCATTTTATTGCCAGTACGTAACATGACTGGCGGTACACCTAAACAACATTTAAATGAAATCCATCATCATCTTAAAAATGAAGGCGCGATATTGATTTTCCCATCGGGTGAAGTGTCACGTTTACGCCCAACAGGGGTTACTGACTTACATTGGCACAGCGGCTTTTTAAAAATGGCTCGCGCCTGTAATGCCCCCCTTTTACCGATGTTCGTTGACGCAAAAAACTCTGCTACGTTTTATGGCGCCTCAATGATTTACAAGCCATTGGCAACGCTATTACTGATTAAAGAAATGTTCAAACAAATGGATCATGTGATGCCGGTGCGAATTGGCCAACTGATCGCTAAAGAAGTGGTCAGCACTCAAGATTTTCCGCTTAAAACCAAAGTGAATTTGCTTAAAAATCATTTATACCGCATAGGTAAAAATCGCAGTCCATTATTTATCACCCAAAATGCCATTGCCCATCCAGAAAAACGCTGTGAATTACAACAAGCTTTACAACAATGCGAACTATTAGGCAAAACCCAAGACAACAAACAAATCTATTTGTATAAGCATACTCAAAGCAGTGCAGTTATGCGTGAGATTGGTCGGCTTCGTGAGATCGCATTCAGAGCCGTTGGCGAAGGTACCGGTAAACGTCGTGATACCGACAAGTATGATAATCACTATTTTCACATAGTGTTATGGGATAAAGACCAATTAGAGATTGTCGGGGCATACCGTTTTGCCAGTGCCAAAATACTCCATGAAACCATTGGTAAAAATGCCCTGTATAGCCAATCACTATTTGAATACCACGATGCGTTTGCACCCTATTTTGACCAAGGACTCGAACTTGGACGCAGTTTTGTCCAGCCTAAATATTGGGGCCGCCGTAGCTTAGAATATTTGTGGCAAGGTATTGGTGCGTTTTTAATTAAAAATCCGCAGTATCGTTACCTCTTTGGCCCTGTATCCCTAAGCGATAGCTTGCCGGTACCGGCCAAAGAGATGCTGGTATTTTTTTACCAACATCATTTCGCCACTAAACACGTTTTAGCGACTTCATTTAATTCATATCAATTCACCACCGAACGTCAGCATCAATTACACCAGCTATTTAATGGCGATGACTATGCTGAGAATTTTAAAATACTCAAACGGACGCTATCGAATATGGGTGTATCAGTACCGACGTTATTTAAGCAATATGGCGAGCTATGTAACAACCACGGCGTGCAATTTCTCGACTTTGGTATTGATGCTGAATTTGGTGACTGTATCGATGGTTTAGTCTTAGTCGATATTCATCAATTAAAGCCGATTAAATATCAAAAATACTTAGCGGGGCATTTACCCGAAAACAAAATTGCATCTTGACCAAATACAAGCTGCGAACCTGAATAAGTGGTTGTCATTAGGCGTTAAATGATTGTTAAATTTATATTTGTCTGATATAAAAGAATAAATACGTGGAGGATCGCTTATGACAACGTCTACCGAAATGTCGACAGAGACATTAACGAATAATGCGGCCAAACATATCTGCATCGCGGACATCATGACCACTCGAGTGGTTACCATAGATATGGATGACAGACTGACACTTGCCAAAGAAATTTTTGATAATGTTAGCTTCCATC
The DNA here is from genome assembly GCF_040309905.1 of Shewanella sp. CAL98-MNA-CIBAN-0140. Classification (NCBI taxonomy): domain Bacteria; kingdom Pseudomonadati; phylum Pseudomonadota; class Gammaproteobacteria; order Alteromonadales; family Shewanellaceae; genus Shewanella; species Shewanella sp. CAL98-MNA-CIBAN-0140. The sequence continues at coordinate 229,870 of NZ_JBEOPI010000001.1, read as the reverse complement.
ACTTACTGGTGGTTGATAATAAGCAACTGAGTGGCATATTGTCTTATCGAGACTTTTTACGTGCACTCAGTCCCAATATAGGGACCGCAGCCGAGTTAATTCGAGACACAGAAACCCTGCAAAAAAGGGTTCATCAAGTCATGACCCACAATCCATTCACCATTGCCCCCCATTGCGACATCCATCAAGCCAGCAAACTGATTTTAGACCACGATATCGGTTGTTTACCCGTATTAGACAACAACACCATTGTGGGCATTATTACTTGGAAAGATCTATTGAATGCCTATTGCCTTAGGTAAGTGATCACGATTTTATCTGCTAAACCTTATCTAACCTAAAAATACGCTGGCTGCTAACGTCACACTTTTGACTGTATATGTGGCCGTGTTTTTAGCCATTTTCACCCAAGTTTTAGCCATTTTAGCCCAAATATTAGCCGGTATACTCTGCCATACTCTGCATCATTTATCATAAACACCTAATGTTGAAATGTAGACAGAAACCTTTTTTGCAACAAATCCTAAAAAAATAAAAATTATTAAGCTTGCCAACTAGATAGCTTGATTTAGTAAATTGTTCATATTTCTATACTGGAAAATGTCACATTGCTCTGCTTAGATTACACACAGGGCTCGCAACTATCATGCGATAAGGACGGCATTATGACTAAGTTTACTTACCATCTCAATCAAGACAATATTGAGTTACAAGCGAGTAATTGGTGCGGGCTAGAACGGGTATTTATTAATGGCAAGATGGTGTCACGCAAGTTCAACTTTGGTTTGCAAAGCATGCATGATGTCTTGCTGAATAATGGTAAGAAATGCCGTTTTCAATTAGTTGTCGATCCACAAACAGAATTAGTATCATGCCGGATCTATAAACAAAACCAGTTGGTGACTATTTTAAAACAGGGTAAAAAACAGCTACAACAAAGCCAGTTACTGATTGAGACGACCTTAGTTATTGTGTTTATAGGCATGCTCAGTTTGTATTGGTTAGGTTAACCAATACAAACTGATAAATGATTAACCTAGGGTAAACTCAAGCTGTACCTTCGACTTTGCGGATGTAGGTTTGCCATCAACAAACTTAGGCGCATAACGCCATTGCGTTAATGCTTCTATCGATTCTCTTTCAAACTGGTACCCGCCTTTGGAGTCAATAATTTCAGGCGATTTAACAAAGCCATGTTCATCAACCGTAAACTCAACTTGCACCCAACCATCTTTACCTCTTTCGGCATATGACCGAGGGTAATTAGGTGGTTTTCTAAATAACGGCGTTTGTTCTTGTTGGTCATCCCATGGGGTCATTTTACCAATGGCAACACAATGCTCAGTGGCTTTATTGCTTTTGCCTTGTTGTTCGTAAAGTGTCACTAACAATGCATGGGCATGAAGTTCATATGGATGACTATAAGGCAATGCTTGATATTGTTTAATCACTTCAAGTAAAAGCGGCGTTGCATCATTTGGGCGGTTCATTGCCGCATAAAGTGCCCCAACTAGATAGGTTGAATTGACGCGTTTAATCGCATTTTCAGGTAGTTTATTGACATAGATATCATTGGCATCCATGACAAAACTTCTCACGGTACGCGTATAATACTCGGTACCCGATAAGCGATGGAACGCAATGAGTTTAACTTCAGCAACCGTTAATAAATTATCCGCTTTTTCAGCGGCGCTGATAGCTTCAAATAAAAGATCTTTAGCATATTTGTCATTTGCAGTCGTTTGAGCTAACCCCACTAACGGATCAATCAGAGCGATATCATTATCAGCAACATTATTGCGATATACCCTCAACGCTGACTCAAATAACTTTTGTGCCTGGAGCGTCGCGGCATCTTCAATAATACGACCGTTATGATTTCTCTTTGACTCATTCACTAGGGCATTGGCCCAATTAATGGCTAACTTGCCACTGTCAAGGCTGTCCTTGCCAAATTTAACTTGGCCTAATGCATAGGTTTGTTGTGCATATTTCAGCGTATCTTGGTTGTTATTGCTGTTAACAGACAGATTGTACTGTTGATAAGCTTGTGAAAAACCATCGATATCGGTTGGTACAGCGTAGGCAACATGGGTCATAAAAGCCGCTGCAATTGATAAGCGTAAAATTGTCTTCATCGTCATCTAAATCCTTTTTATTTTTTATCCCTAAGTCTTTCTCTCTAACCATTTACCGCTAAGCAGCGCATTGGTCTCAGTCTATTTTAACAATTTTCAAGCCAGTCTGAATCAATTTTATGACCCACATCAACTTAATGAACATTATTGTAAACAATACGTTGTGAAATATCTATCATTAGGCAAACTGAATATATGACTCATTTATCTTTTATCCCAGTGAGGGTCAATACAGGAGACAAGATGTCAGCCATCGCAAAATTGCTCCATGCTATGCTCAGCAGTTTTAAAGATCTTATTCCCATTATTTTAGTCGTCAGTTTTTTTGAGATATTTGTACTGCATCAAGCGCCAGCAGAACTGGGCTCTATTCTTGTTGGTGTGGTGTTTATTGTGTTGGGACTGACTTTTTTTGTCTTTGGTTTAGAAATGGGTTTATTTCCTATTGGCGAATCTCTAGCTCAAGCGTTAGCGCGAAAAGGCAGTGTGTTTTGGTTAGTCATATTCTCTTTCTCCTTAGGTTTTGGCACCACATTAGCAGAGCCAGCCCTCACGGCAGTGGCAAACGAAGCCGCACAAGTTGCCGCTAACGCTGGCGCGATAGAGTCAAATGAACAAGCCATGAGTTCTTATGCCATGGGCTTACGATTAACCGTCGCCATTTCGGTTGGTTTGGCCATTCTGCTTGGCGTGATCCGCATCCTTAAGGGATGGCCAATTCATTATCTTATTATTGGTGGTTACGTGTTAGTGATGATCCTCACCAGCTTTGCGCCCGCCAACATTATCGGCATAGCTTATGATTCTGGCGGCGTCACCACATCAACCATTACCGTGCCATTGGTTACCGCACTAGGTGTGGGTCTAGCCAGTGTCATCAAGGGCCGCAACCCAATGATCGATGGTTTTGGGTTAATTGCTTTTGCAAGCCTGAGTCCAATGATTTTTGTGTTGCTGTACGGCATGGTGTTTTTGCAGTGATCGATATAGCTAATAGAACAAGGAGTTCTTTTGCTGAATGAATTGATGACCACCCTATTACTGACCGCCCGTGATGTCATCCCTATTGCGGTGATTTTATTTGGCTTTCAACTTGGCGTGCTTAAACGCCCTATTAGCCAATGGCGTAAAGTATTACTCGGTTTTGTGTATGTCATTATTGGACTTACTTTTTTCTTAGTTGGTTTACAACTTGCTTTATTCCCCATTGGGGAAAGCATGGCAAATCAATTAACCACCAGCGAATTTTTGCATCCCGATGGCGGCAATGCACCGTTTATATGGCAAGACTATTTTTGGGTATATGTATTTGCCGCAGCTATTGGTTTTAGCACCACTATTGCAGAACCGTCATTAATTGCGGTGGCAATCAAAGCCAACCAAGTCTCTGGTGGCACCATAGGAATTCAAGGCTTACGAATGTCGGTGGCATTTGGGGTGTCTATCGGTATTACTTTAGGCTGTTTTCGTATTGTGGTAGGCGATCCCATCCACTATTACATTATGGCCGGTTACGTGGTGGTGGTGATCCAAACCTTTTACGCCCCTAAAATGATTGTGCCATTGGCCTATGACTCAGGAGGCGTAACCACCTCTACCGTCACGGTACCACTTGTGGCCGCGTTAGGGCTTGGACTCGCCACCAATGTCGAAGGTCGTAATCCATTAATTGATGGTTTTGGTTTAATTGCCTTTGCCAGCTTATTTCCAATGATCACTGTTATGGGTTACGCCCAAGTGGTTGATTATTTATCAAAACGAAAAGCCACTAAGGAGTAACCTATGCGCTTTAAATTAATTGTTGCCTTTGTCGACGACGACTGCACCGACAAAGTGCTCGATGCAGCGCGTATTGCCGGAGCCACAGGTGCAACTGTCATTAATCATGCCCGCGGCGAAGGTCTAGAAAAGAAGAAAACCTTTATGGGCTTAACACTCGATGTCCAACGTGATGTTATTTTATGGCTGGTAGAAGAACACATGAGCCGCCATATTTTAGAAACGATTGCTCAAGTCGGCGAATTTGACACCAATTCGGGCAAAGGTATTGCGATTCAAATTGATGTCGAAGATGCGGTTGGTGTTGCCCATCAAGTTGAAAAATTGAGTAAAGATATTGAGGATCAAATATGAGCAACAAACTCCCTATTCGCAATCGCGATGTGATGAATAACCATTACGCTATGATTGACGGAATGCACACAGTAGCAGAAGCAATACAAGTGGCCATCAGTAAAAAGGTCAATATTTTAGTGGTGAATAAACGCAATGAACATGACGAATATGGCATGGTACTGATGAGCGATATTGCCCGAAAAGTGTTAGCCAAAGACAAGTCTCCTGCACGCACCAATATTTACGAAATTATGATAAAGCCAGTGCTGTCATTGTCTGCTGACATGGATGTTCGCTATACCGCACGGCTATTTGAACGCTTTAATATTAACAAAGCACCTGTGATTGAAGCGGGTGAAATTTTAGGTTTTGTCACTTATGACAATATCGTCTTAAAAGGCATGATTGCCGAGTCATAATGCGCGATGTCCATAATGCACAAATCTCATCATTCGAGTTGGTGAATAATAAATTCAATTAAGGTCCGGGTTTTTAACGGCAGATTTTTGTCTTTATATAATAAGTGTATTGGCATCGCATCTGGAGGTATTAATACGCTGACATTTGTCAACAATCCAGCTTGAATTGCCTCTTTCACCACTATCTGTGGCTGTAAAATAATACCCAATCCATCTATCGCGGCTTGGATTAATACCAAGCCACTATTGGACAACAATCTAAAGCTGCGTTTACCAAACAACTGGCTATGGGCACCCGCTAATGAAGCACTTTTTGAATAGCTAAAGCCTAAACAATCATGATGAGGTAAATCGTCAATTGACGCTATTGGCGGGTGTTGAGCTAAGTAGTGAGGTGAAGCACAAAATACCATTTCATAATTCATAATATGCCTGCCAATTAGCGCGGAGTCATCAAGAGTGCCAATCCTTACCACCACATCAGCATGATCTACCATGGGATCGATTAGATTATTATCAAGCCGTAGCTCCACATCAATTTGCGGATATTGCAGCAAAAATTGATTCACTATCGGTGCCAGCACAATATTGCCAAAACTAACTGGCGCATTAATTCTAATGGTGCCTTTGGGCGTCGAATTCATCGACTGCAGGGTATTTTCAGCTTGCTCAATAGCCATCAAGATTGTCTGGCATTCTTGGTAATAAACGTGGCCCGATTCCGTTAATTCTTGTTGACGAGTAGTACGGTTAATCAGCTTAACCCCAAGGTAGGCCTCTAACTGATTAATGTGTTTACTGACCATAGTCCGGCTGATATTAAATTTATGCGCAGCTGTGCCATAGTTGCCCTGCTCAGCCACATGACTAAACACCTGCATTGCGGTTAATTTATCCACCGAATGTCCTTAATACTTCATTAAACCAGCCTTAATTATAAACCTATAGTGTTTTCTGTAAACACCACCAAGCCATTTTGCCTTACGCAGAACTGGTTTACGATGCCCCATTATTATTAAGGGGTCGATATGGATAACAAACTGGATCAACAAGGCGTGTTTATCACGGCCGAAATTCACATTAAAGACCAAGTGCCATTGGCACAAGGAATCGCAGCTGTCCGTCAATTTTGTGCAGATATGAACAACGAACCAGGCTGCTCACTTGCAATGGCTCTGCAAAATAAAACCAACCCTAAGCAATTTGTGTTTTGGGAACGTTATGATGACCAAGCAGCATTTGATGCCCACTTTGCAGCTGAACATACTCAGGCATTTATCAAATCGGCGTTAACCGATTTAAAGCAAGCATTTGACTATCAACTATTAACGACTGAGGGATAATCAATGTCTGAATCAATTAAGTGGGCAATATTAGGCACCAGTTTTATCTCTGGGGTAATGGCCGATGCGATTAAAGCACAAGGTCAAAGTACAATTTATGGCGTGGCAGGACGCAACACCACAACATTGGCAGAGTTTGCGACCCAGTATCAAATTCCACATCAATTTACTGATTTTGATGCGTTAATCAACAACCCTGAAGTCGATGTTATATACATTGCCCTGCCAAATCACTTACATCATGAATACGTGGTAAAAGCGGCTAATGCTGGCAAAGCGATTTTATGTGAAAAATCATTGTCAGTAGACATGACAAAAACTGCAAAAAGTCTGGATGCTGTAAAACAAAACAAAGTGTTTTTCCTTGAAGGCTTAATGTACTTAGCTCATCCATTTATGCAACAGCTAAGCAAAACATTAGCCACTGGTGTGATAGGTGAAGTAAAAAGTATCCGCGGCCAATATTGCGCTGCCATTAGCCAGTTTGTTAACCCCGCTAGCCTTGGTGCATTGTTTAACCTAGGTTGTTACCCAGCATCATTAATACAGTTAGTGATGCAACAGCAATTTGGCACAGAGCAGAGCCAGCAATACCACATTGAAGCGACTGGAAGACGTGGTCAAGACGGTAATATTTGCGAATCGACTGCCATCGTCAGTTACAGCAATGGGGTGCAATGTCATCTTCACACCGCTGAAGACTATGGTCTGCACGCAGGCTTTACTATCTTGGGCAGCTTAGGAAGTATTGAGTTCACCTCAAACCCTTGGTTACCAGAATCTCAAGACAATCACTTTACCGTTAGGTTATATGAGCAACAAGCTGAACTAGTAAACGTTGAAGCCAAAGGCAATGGCTTTTACTATCAAGTAGAAGCTGTGCTTAACGCATTAGAAACTAAACAATACACAGTACCTAGACCTTTGGTACAGCTCAGCGACTCTGTTGATATTATGCAAATGCTAACAACATGGCATAAAGCCGCGTTAGAAAGCCGCACTGCAAACCACACCACTGAACGCTAAACATTGGTTTACTCGCTGTTGCTGAATCGTCGATAATTCAGTAACAGCAACGTAAGCGTACTCACTGTGTTCATCACTTAAGTGTATTTCCGATCCTTGTGGTAGCTCGCAGCGAAAAATAAATGCTTGTGATTGATACGCACGGTGAAAATAGACCCCAGACAGATAATTGACCGTAACTGAACAACCCAATTCTTCTTGGCATTCCCGCTGTAATGCTTGATGGATGGTTTCATTAGGGTCAAGTCCACCGCCCGGTAAGCCCCAATGCTTATCGCCGTAATTGGCTTTTAATAATAGAACTTGCCCATCATCATTGGTGATCACCGCATGAGAACTGAGCCTAAATAAATCATTAAATGCCATGACGGTGTTCCTGCTAAAAAGAGTGAACAGCTAACGCTACTGAGTAAAAATAATACTAACATTTAAACTAACTATTATAGCCTGCTGTGGTTTAAGTCCGGCTGTGATTTTGATCAGGCTGTGGTTTTAATCAATAGTAGCTTAAATAGATTAGCACCACTTGCGATGATTAATGCTTTCTGTTCAGAGACAATAAGCATAAGCCTTTCATCGATATGTTTGGCAGACAAAGTCAATTCAACTACATCAATGTTTGCTCGTAGTGATAAAGGCAGATCACGACTAGCTCGTTTCTGGACAATTTCAAGTTAGAGTGAAGTTTAGCCGCCGACGGTTTTTATTAGAAAAAATACTTCCTAAACCTAATAATATTAAAATTTTTATTCTCTAAAATTACCGATGTTTATGCTTCCCTATATTCAATTATTCTACAAAATTATTCGACTGTTTTAGCTGTTTAAATGAGTTTTTATATCTCCGAGATAAACGAAGTGTTTGTCCAGACTGCATGGTGATTTCAGCGTCGCCACTAGCAAGCGGCTCAATACAATGTACAAAGTTTAAATTTATTGCTAATGATCTGTGTATTTGGCATAGCGAGTTTGTCGGATCACTGGCCACAAATTCAACCAGTGTACTTCTGGTTGGATAGACTTGATCACCAATATGCAGATTGACGTAATTACCCGCTGATTGCATCCACTCGATTTGCTCAGTTTTAATCAAGAACTCTTTGCCTAACTTTTTCACCAGTAAGTGCTTTGTCAGCTTGCTACTGGCGTTTGTAGTGATGTCTATACAGCTCGCATCACCCAACCATTGCTGAATGATTTGTCGGTAAAAAGAGATCAAAATGACGAATGAACAAAAACTCCAAACATCCTTTCGAAGCTCATAAATAAGTTCGTAACTGAATTCAGATATTGATTTTGCAAAATCATATTCAAGCGAAGAAAATTGGTAACTTATCTCTCTCAAAACGAGCATAACAACGACATGAGCCATTGAGAAAACAACAGCAGCGGTTAAATATTGCAACGATGACCATTTAGGTTGCTTCCATTGCCACGGATACTTGGTCATAAAAATAGCGACAAGGGGCAATAGCAATAACGATGATAAAGCGCTTGAATACTCCCAAACAAACGGTTCCCAATTAGCTAAGTTTGCAATGCCATCGCGCTTGGATTCCATCAGGACTGATGTCGAATTTATTCCTGCATTAATAAAGAAATACACAGATAAAATGAATGCTTCATAACTGATTTTATTATTTTGATAATGCAGCTTGGTAAATAACATCTTAAAGCGCTTCCTCTTATCCCTAGATTCCACCGCTTATCACTTATTCATTTCTTTTCAATGGAATAGCGGTAAATCCATACATCCAATAGAGATATAGTGTGCAGAAGGTTTAGACCATATACAAGAGATTACTTATGGATTTATTAAATGAAAAAGAGTCAAATCAATCAAATAGATTGCATCATTTAGATTGGTTGAGAGTTATAGCCATCGGATTGTTGGTTCTATTCCACACTGGCATGGTGTATGTGCCGGAATGGGGATTTCATTTCAAACATGAATCGCAATCTACTTTGTTGCAGCATTTAATGCTTACGTTGTCACCGTGGAGAATGGGGCTGTTATGGTTCATATCAGGTGTCGCATTGAGATTTATGCTACTCAAAGAAACCAGCGGAAAATTACTGTGGAGCAGAAGCCTTCAACTGCTTTTCCCATTATTAATTGGTGTACTGATTGTTGTACCTCCACAGCTTTATATTGAAATGAAACAAGCTGGCAAAATGCCTTTAGACTTCTGGCCGTTCGTTTACGCCTTCTATGTTGCCCCCCTCAATTACTTTGACGATTATCAAAGCGGTATTTGGCCTCATGTTGATGTAAACCATCTTTGGTTTTTACGTTCGTTGTGGAAGAACAGTATGGCGTTATTGCTGATCACGCTTTTATGCAAACATTCTCCATTACTTATAAAAAAGTGGGTTCAAAAGGCTGTAGTTTTTGCCAGTAACAAACTGTTAGCGCTTTCAATTATGCTAATCGCTTCGACATTGTTAATCGACACTCTGCTAACTGGGGATGCCGTTCGTGAAATGTACGGTTTACTATTACTCTTAGTGGGCTTTTGTCTGGGAAGTATTGGTTCATTCTGGAGTAAATTGAGCGCATCGTGGATAGAAATAACACTATTCGCATTCATATCACTTATGGCACTTCAATTTGGGTTCAGTTATATTTGGCAAACCGGACTTTATGAAAACGATGATGTTGCAGCGATGATGTTCGGTATTGTCTATGCTAGCGCGAAAACAATGCCTGTGCTTGCGATACTCGCTATTGCTAGTCGTTATCTAAATCGAAAATCCCGCATTGTTAGCGAACTTAATCGATGGGTATTTCCAGTTTACATCGTTCATCAAACCATCATTATTGTAATGGCATACACGTTATCAGGTTTTCGAATACCAATAGCTTTGGAGGGGGTTGCTGTATTAATACTAACAATTACTCTTTGTTGGTTAGGGATGCTGATTGTAAAACGCTCGACTTTACTGAAAATGAGTTTTGGTGTTAAACCAGCAGCCACAAGTCTGTATCACACATCATACTTGTGGCGAGCGATCATCACGATATGTTGTATTCCGCTTGCATTAGAGCTTATTCACTAATTTTAGCAGAGGATAGAATATTACAATGTTAAGTTAAGTGAATCCAACTAATCATTCGAAATAGTATTGCAATTAGTGAAAGTTGCACGCTGGGTTCATAGGAGGGCGGCACTTGGCAACAATTGTCGTCTATCCGACAAAAGTAAGTCCGCTAATTAGATTTGAGCTTTTCCTCTTTAGCTTTCATCTATAGACAACTATGCGGCTAAATCGAAGAGAGTTAAATTACAGGTGTAGATGAGTCAGCGAGTATCCAAAACAGGGATGTTTTGGTTAAGCCCACAAGGATGCTGATTGTAAAATCAAGAGCTGGCGTCTCGCTTAATCATCTGCACTAAGGTCACTCTTTCACATCCCTGTGATCGCGACATTTACTACGTACTGTAGCTCACCTGCTGCAGGCAATAAGTTCAAATGAAGCTACGTTATAAATCAAGCTAAACCAATACCAAGTAAGCTGAATTAATCAATACCTCAAACACACTTTTCCCCTGTAACGAGTTGAGCTAATAATAAATGAAGCGATTAAACACTTGGTTATGTCAAGGCTAGGTGTATCAATATTGTCGGCACATACCTTGATGTATGGTGGAGAACTTGGCTTGTACGTTTACCGATAAAATAATTGTCGATGAATTCTTATTGGTTTGTTTAGTCTAAATCAAAACGGTAAACCTGGCTCGCGACTAAGTTTCTCAATCATATTGAAACCACTGGCCGATCATTATTACAAAAGAAATGATAATAAAACGATATTTCCTATAGCCAATTTAATCGGTAGCAACGACGATGTCAGGGTTCTCACTAAAGATCTTAAACTATAGGCTGATTAAACAGTTTTTTTCCTTCAGTTAATAAATGCTGAACGGCGGGATGTTTAATCTTTCGCTCAGGCGATATTAAATAATAATGTTCAGTAATTTCCGTTGTTCTTCCAATAATTTCAACATCAAATTGTTCTATAACATGATTTTCAATGATAGTTGGCGCGCAAAAAACACCGTACCCTGCTTGCCCAAAATATTTGGCCAACACTGAGTCGTCAAATTCACCTATTATTTGGGGCGATATATTTAGTTCATTAAACCAAGAAAGTACACTCAAATGCTGATTAGATCCTTCTCCTGCCGTAAAAAATGGATTACCGTCAAGAGAGTGTGGAAAGTTAACAGCTAACGTTTTAGCAAGATTTTTATGAGCAAAAAAACTAATACCGGATTGACCTACGAGGTGACTGTATGCTTTTAACGAAGAACCTGTTGGCAATGATGTATCACTTAAAACAGCATCAAGTTTATTTAGCGCTAATTCTCCAAGTAATACGTCCAAGCTCGCTTCTTTACACACTAACTTAATAGAGTCGTCCATCGTGTAGACCGCTTTTAATAAATTAAATGAAAACACTTTCGCGATGACATCAGTGACTCCGATGGAAAAACGAAAAAAAAAGTCAGTTGAATGATTTTTCAATGAATGAATCAGTTCATCTCCTAAACTGAATATTTCCTGTGCGTAGCTCAGTGTGATGTGACCCATATCATTAAGCACCAAACGCTTACCTTTTCGGTCAAACAAACTATATCCTAATTGAACTTCTAATAAGTTTAACTGAGCACTAAGCGTTTGTGGCGTAATATGCATGACTTTTGATGCTTGAGCGATACTGCCATGTGTCGCTATCGCATGAAAATACTGCAAGTGATGATAATTAAGCTTTACCATATAATTCCCTAATGTACTTTTCTCTCATCTAATGTTTATTTTCTCAAAATACATTATCAATTTTTTATTGATGAAAAAACAACTAAAATCGACTTTTAGTACTATGATTAATTGGATAAAGTTAAATCATTAGAAAAAAAGGATTTATATGTCAAAAGATAGTTTCCCCTTAATGGTTTTCGCTTTTTTGGCCGTTCAATTGTTGTCCGTACCACCAGCTAAGGCAGTAGAAGTACTGACGGCTCAAGAACTTTCATCGCACTGCGCACTGTTTAACGCTGAACCAGAAAGCGTTGATGGTCAGTATTGTGTCCGCTATATTCAAGGCTTTATCGATGGTGCAATAGCAACCGATGCAAGAGTCATGCTAAATGCCGAAAGTGCCCTTGCAAGTAAGGAGACCTTCGCGGAACGCGCGATTCGCACTCGTATGCCAAACCGTTTAGACCGTTCCAGAGCAGCAGACCTAGCCGGTTTTTGCCTCGGAGATCCGCTGCCATTGCGCGATGTAGTTAACGTTATCGTCGCCGATCTAGCAGCCCAAACAGATAGCAGCGAAGAAAATGAACCGGCGATGGAAGTCGTCTATAAATCATTACTGAAAAACTACCCTTGCAAACTATGAACTTAACTCTAGCCCAGCATACGTTTCAACGCGGCGAAACAAGACTCTCGTCTGTTTTGCTACTTCTGCTTATTTTAGCAATATCTTGGCTTCTGTGGTCGGGACTCTACAAACCACTGGTCATGAGTTTGGGGGCTTTGTCCTGCTTGCTCAGCGTTTACTTGGCACATCGTATGGGCTTTTTCCGGCATCATACAGATTTGCTTAGACTTATGCCTCGCCTGCCTGGCTATTGGTTGTGGCTGCTGCGAGAGATTATTATTTCGAGTCTGGACGTAGCCAAGCTGATCCTGAAACCCTCTATGCCTATAAGCCCCACCGTGGTTGTGCTTGAAGCGGAAGCCAGAACGGACGTGGGCCAAGTAATTTTTGGCAATTCCATTACCCTGTCCCCGGGAACCGTCACGTTGGATTTACACGAGGGAAAAGTATTGATTCATTGCCTGACCAGTGAAAGTGCAAGAGAATTACAAAAAGGCGAAGCGAATCGTCGAGTAGCAGCTCTGGAGCCCCGCTAATTATGTATATTGTTGTCTCTATAGCCATTTTGGTGACCATGGTATTGGCCCTAGTAAGAGCACTTAAAGGGCCAAGCGTTTACGATCGCGTACTGGCAGTCAATGTGTTTGGTACCAAGACCGTTTTGTTACTGTCCGTCATTGCATTTCTTTACGGTCGGCCTGATTTTCTTGATCTTGCGTTGGCCTACGCTCTGGTCAATATGGTCGGGATTCTTGCAGTATTAAATTATTTCCAAAATCGTTCCCGAAGAAAATCTGATTCTGAGGCAGAAAATGATTGATGTCGCGCTAGATATTCTGAGTTGGATTCTACTCGTTCTAGGTGGTGCCTGCGTGTTGATCGGCGGCATAGGCGGCCTGCGCCTGCCAAACTTTTACACCAGAATTCATGCCGCCAGTCTTACTGATACCATGGCGACTATCTTAATTTTTGTTGGTATGATCCTACAAGCCGGTTTGTCCCTAGCCGCTATTAAACTGTTTGCTATTATGCTGTTTTTGCTACTGACTGGCCCAACCGCTACCTATGCGCTGGCCAATGCCGCGCTATTATCCGGTCTTAAGCCAGACGATGGAAGCGCTAGCGACGCACCCAAGGCTAGCAACTTACCCAAAGAGGGGACCGGAGAATGATCTTAATTTTTGCACTGTTCCTACTGACCCTTCTCGTCATTACCGCTATTGCGATAGTGCGCACCGACGACCTGTTTGTCGCGGTAATGCTGACATCTATATTCAGTTTACTAATGGCGGCCAACTTTTTTATTTTGGACGCTGCTGATGTAGCACTCACAGAAGCCGCGGTGGGTGCTGGAGTGACAACGGTAATCTTCCTCTGTGCATTGGAGCTGACTGGTGACCGGGAAAAAGCTCGAGAGGGAGGTCGGTGGGTAGCTCTAGGTACTGTGAGCGTTCTGGCATTGCTAATAATATACGCCACTTTCGACAAACCACGGCTCGGCGACCCTGATGCCCCAGTGCATCAACATCTTGCGCCTTGGTATCTAGAAAAAACGCCTGAGTATATCGATATTCCCAATGTGGTCACCGCAATCCTTGGCAGCTTTCGAGGCTATGACACGCTGGGCGAGGTGTTTGTTGTTTTCGCTGCTTGTATCGGGGTTTTATTCATCCTTGGTGTGAGCCCTCCACGAAAAAATCAGCCCGTGATTAAAAAAAGTAGTGGTCTACGCCACCATCTGATCCCCCAAGTAGTCGGCCGACTGCTGATCCCGTTTATCGTGTTATTTGGTCTTTATGTACAATTCCATGGCGAATATGGCCCGGGCGGTGGATTCCAAGCTGGTGCAATTATTGCCACAGGCGTAATCCTTTACGCCGTGCTCGAAGGCGAATCCGAAGCGTTGCGCGCAATACCTCGCGGGGTGCTGTTGGGTATGGTTATAGGCGGTGCATTGCTATATGGCGGCGTGGGTGTGGCTTGCATGTTGATGGGAGGAGCATTTCTAGATTATTCAGTACTAGCCGCTGACCCAGTGTTTGGACAACAGCTGGGTATATTAATTATCGAGGCCGGCGTTGGCATGGCGGTTTGTGGTGCACTTCTGGCCATTTTCCATGCGTTCGCTGCCCGTGAGAGATTGTCATGAAACTATTGGAACTGCTGGGCTACTTCAATTATTGGGTATTCGCTATCATTTTAACGGTGGGACTGTATGCCGTGATTAGCAAAATCAATTTGATAAAAAAACTAATTGGATTATCCATATTTCAATCTGCTGTATTCCTTATGTATATTACTATGGACAAGGTAGAAGGCGGGACAGCCCCCATCATACAAAGCGGTGTAGAAGATCAAATATTTTCAAACCCAGTACCACAAGTACTGATACTAACAGCCATCGTTGTGGGAGTATCTACTCTCGCATTGGGACTGGCCATTGTGGTACGTATCAGTGAATGTTACGGCACGATAGAAGAAAACGAAATTTTGGACGCCGACTAACTACTATGGACTTATTAGCACACCTTCCTGCTTTACAAGTTGTGGTACCGATGTTATCGGCACCACTTATTGTCCTATTACAACCACGAGGTCTGGCATGGGCGGGGGCAACTGCCGCCGCTTTGGTGAGTTTTGCCATCGCTCTGACGCTTGCCTTAGCTGTTTTAGACGGTCAAACCCTCGAGTACGCCATGGGGGGCTGGCCTGCACCTTATGGTATTGCCTTGTCGGTAGATGCGTTTAGTGCACTGTTATTACTGGTGATCACAGGTGCCGGCGCTACAGCCTTGTTGGCAGCCAGATCAAGCATTGATCAACAGGTTGAATCTGAACGTCAGCCACTATTCTACTCAGCATGGTTACTGGTTCTATCTGGACTTGTGGGTATTGTCGTATCAGCAGATGCCTTCAATATTTTTGTCTTCATGGAAATTTCATCGCTGGCCAGCTACATATTAATAGCAGGTGGTCCAGACCGTCGCGCACTTCCAGCGGTTTTCAAATATCTAATGATGGGCACTATTGGCGCAACCTTCTACCTGATTGGTGTGGGGTTAATCTATATGATGACCGGCACACTTAACTTAGCTGATATACAAGATCGCCTCGGTGATGTTACCGACATAAATCCGGTTCTAGTCGCGGCGGGATTCATCACTATTGGTTTGGCTCTTAAAGCTGCAGTGTTTCCTTTGCATGTTTGGGTGCCAAACGCCTATACACACGCACCGCACATGGTGACTGTGTTTCTCGCTGCTTGCGCGACCAAGGTTGCACTGTATGTACTGATCCGATTTGACTATATGGTATTTCAGGCCACGCTTGAGGATCACGAAATTCAGTTCGCATTGTTTGCGATGCCATTGGCCATTCTCGGAATACTTATTGCCTCAGCAGTCGCGATGTTCGAAGGACATCTTAAAAGACTGCTTGCTTCATCATCTATTGCACAAATAGGCTATATTTTGCTTGGTGCTAGCTTTGTCAGCATGGCCGGACTCAGCGCCAGCGCGATGCATCTGTTCAACCATGCGCTGGCAAAAGGAGGCTTGTTCCTCGCGGTTGCTTGTCTAGCTTATAAGTATCGCGACTTGCGCCTAAATCAACTCGGTGGTGCTGCAGCTCGTATGCCTTGGACTTGTGCTGCTTTTGTTGTGTGTGGTTTGAGCTTAATCGGCGTGCCTGGTACTGCGGGATTTATTAGTAAATGGCTACTTATTACCGCAGCTTTGGAAAGCGGACCTTGGGGTTGGGGGCTAGTAGCAATTATTCTCGTCAGTTCCTTGATGGCGGTGGTTTATGTTTGGCGCATCGTTGAAGCACTTTACTTCCAAGCTCCTGTTGACGGAGAAGGCCCAACATCTGAAGCACCAGTACAAATGTTATTAGTTACCGGTTTTATTGCACTACTCAATATATACTTCGGACTGTTTCCACAGGTTCCATTAGAACTCGCAAATAGTGCTGCAGCCCTTCTCTTGGAGGGTTCACAATGACACCAGAAACGACCATATTAGTCGCCATTGGCCTTCCAATAGTAGGAGCTCTGGCTATTTCCCTTGCTGGGCGTATAGGCCCTAATATTCGCGAAGCTGCAACGGCTATTACGTCTGTTTCATTAATCTGGGTGGTATGGGGATTACTTCCGATCCTTATGGATGGAGGACGGCCCTCGATAGACGTTAGCGAGGTCATGCCAGGGCTCAACATTGCCTTTACTGTTGAACCTCTGGGCATGTTATTCGCAGCATTGGCATCCGGACTTTGGCTCATCAACTCGATATATTCCGTTGGCTACATGCGCGGTAATAAAGAGAAAAACCAAACTAGATTTTTTGTATGCTTCGCGCTAGCTCTTTCAGCCACTATTGGTGTTGCTTTCGCTGGGAATCTATTCACTCTCTTTTTATTCTACGAACTATTAACACTCTCGACATACCCTCTGGTAGCACATAAAGGCGATGCGGCTACAATACGTTCGGCAAGAATTTATCTGGGTGTTTTACTCAGTACATCTATTGGTTTGTTCCTTCCTGCAATCATCTGGACTTATACCGTGGCAGGAACGGGTGACTTTACTACAGGCGGGATCCTCGCCGGTAAGTTGAATGACCCAGAAATAGGGTTACTTCTGGCCTTGTTTGTATTCGGTATTGGCAAGGCTGCAGTGATGCCTGTACACAAATGGCTACCGGCGGCTATGGTGGCACCTACCCCAGTGAGCGCTTTACTGCATGCCGTTGCGGTAGTTAAAGCTGGTGTTTTTGCGATCACCAAGATCATCGTTTATATATTCGGGATTGAATATCTATTTGAATCACCCAGCTCAGAATGGCTTTTATATGTTGCGGCTTTTACCATCATTGTAGCGAGTCTAGTTGCAATGCGCCAAACCAACATCAAACGCCTACTAGCCTACTCAACTATTGCCCAGCTATCGTATGTGGTTATGGCCTCAGCCATTCTCAAACCACTCGCAGAGGTTGGAGCCGCCATACATATGGTGGCGCATGCTTTTGGTAAGATTACTTTGTTCTTTGCTGCAGGCGCAATTTATGTTGCCTCCAAAAAAACCGAAATCCATCAATTACGGGGTATTGGTAGGCGCATGCCATGGACAATGGCGGCGTTTACCATCGGTGCCCTGAGCATGATTGGTGTCCCTCCCACCGCGGGATTCGTCTCAAAATGGTATATTTTGGCCGGAGCTTTCGAAGCTAACAATCTAGTGGCAGTATTCACCATCATTGCAAGTACCGTTCTTAATGCCGCTTACTTTTTGCCGATTTTATACCTAGTTTGGTTTGAGCGAGAAAAAGACGGTGACAAGGAACACGGCGAAGCACCGTTTTTAGCTGTGCTGGCATTGTGTATGACCGCCATACTGACACTGGCTTTCTTTTTATTTAACGGTCCAGTCATTGAATTGGAAAGCCAAGTAGTTAAGGGGCTCGGTTAAAATGAATGACGAAAAACAATTGCACTGGTTAGTGCGACCTTCAACGATTCGTAAGCTCTGGATTGGTTTCAGTGTTGTACTGACCTTGGTGGTGCTTGCGCAGACAGTCATATACGTTAAAGGTTATTTCGGCTTTGATGGCTGGTTTGGGTTTGGTGCAGTTTATGGATTTGTCAGTTGTCTGGTGATGGTACTAGTCGCAAAATTATTAGGTCTGTTTCTAAAACGCCCACTAGACTATTACGATGAACCAGAACAAGTTCAAACCTCAGCCCCCAGTCATGACAAGGTAAAGGAGAGCAGCAATGACGTTTGAACTTTTCTCTCCAGCATTTATCCTGCTAATAGCTGCTGTTCTAATATGTTTGGTTAAGGGTCACGCGCGGACGGCTGTCATATTAATAGCGCCAATTATTACCCTGTGGGCCATATGGCAGATCCCTGATGGTGTTCAGGGCACGGTAAAATTTCTTTCATACAATATTGAACCCCTCGAGGGGAGTCCGCTAAGGCGATTGTTTGCTACTATTTTTGCGATCATGGTCTTTGTAGGAGGTCTTTACTCTTTTCGTATAGCGCGTTGGTATGAACTTGCCGCAGCCTTTGCATACGCTGCAGGTGCTATAGGCGTCTGTTTTGCCGGCGACCTCATTACGATGTTTTTATACTGGGAACTGATGGCGATATTTTCTACCATTGTTGTGTGGTGTGGTGGAACGCCTGGTGCACGAGCAGCTGGAATACGTTATGCCATCATGCATCTTCTCGGTGGCGTGGTGCTTAAAGTTGGAATTGAAGGTGTAGTGATAGGTACCGGTTCTATCCAAATTCAACCTATGCTGGCAACAGATTTCAGCACATGGATGATACTTATCGGCATATTGATAAACGCCGCGGCCCCTCCGGTATCAGCTTGGCTAGCCGATGCATACCCTGAATCTACCCCCACAGGCTCGGTGTTCCTGTCGGCATTTACGACCAAAACAGCTGTACTGGCACTGATATTATTATTCCCAGGCGAACCTGTGCTAATTGGCATAGGTCTATTTATGGTTATGTACGGTATTATTTTCGCCTTATTGGAAAATGATGTACGGCGGATCCTTGCCTATTCCGTGGTTAACCAAGTAGGATTTATGGTGGTTGCCGTAGGCATTGGTACCGAAATGGCTCTTAATGGCGCGACGGCTCATGCTTTTGCACATATTATATATAAAGCACTCCTGTTTATGAGTGCTGGGGTTGTTATATACCGCACCGGGAAAAATAAATGTATGGAGCTGGGTGGACTATTTCGCACCATGCCACTCACCTGCGTCTGCGGTATTATTGGCGCGCTAGCCATTTCAAGTTTTCCACTGACTTCAGGTTTTACAACAAAAAGCATGATATCCCAGGCAGCTGTTGATGGAAATCTAGTGTGGGTTTACATGGCATTAACCGCCGCGTCGGCCGGTGTATTTCTTCATGCCGGGATCAAATTCCCATGGTTTGTGTTCTTCCAAAAAGACTCGGGGTTAAGACCAAAAGATGCGCCATGGAATATGGGGTTGGCGATGATCATTTTTGCCAGCTTGTGCATTTTACTGGGTGTTTTCCCTGAAATGCTTTATGCCCTGCTTCCCTACCCCGTTGACTACCAACCGTACTCGATTGGTAAAGTACTTTTCTACTTGCAGTTGTTGCTATTTTCAGGACTGGCTTTCTTCGTATTATTGCCACTAATGAAACGTACCATGACGATTAGCCTCGACACAGATTGGCTTTGGCGACGTGCGGCCTTTTCATTGTTTAGGTTGATCGAACGAGCGCTTAGCTCACTAGGTGAAGTGGTTACGCAACAACGAAACCGCTTGCAGAAATTCTTACAACGTATGGCAGTGCGTTACCTAGGCCAACCGCATACAGCAGATAGCCAAGAGCGCGGCGTGTTCGCGCGCTCTTGGCCCGTGGGCACTACTGTGCTATGGATCGCTGGGTTGCTTTCGGCCTACGTGTTGTTGTACTACCTGTAGCAGCAATGGGCAGCAAATTTTTCACTTGGCCCCATTTGGAGTAGTAATTTCTCAGATCAGGTAGTGACTCTTACACGTGTTGAAGATGCGTATTGTGGGGGCTGGAGGCTAGTGCTAAACATGCTATTACTAACATTTCTGTGTTTTCATAACGAGAAACTTAGGCGGTGTTTTAGCATAAATCAATTATAGCCGTACACATAAACATAACACTCTATGGGAAGGTTTTATGGTGCTGAAACGTAGAAAAAGATGCCATTTTCTAGCGACTATCTCAAAATGAACTAGCCAATTATATCCGCTTTACCTTTGGTACTAACCTTACTTTATAAGCTAAGTAAGGTTAGCCATTTTTTTAGATTCATTCTTGTAAATTAATTGATATTGAAACTAACCCCATTGCTCGCATGAGTAAATATATGGCAAACCGATATAAGTATATCGTGAATGAGTAGTCGCTCTAAATTGCTTTGGGGCGTGCGACCTTAGCTAGCCATGCCAGCTGAGAGGTGGACAAAAGTGGGTTTAAGATATGGCCTAGTGTGGGCGAAGCACCACGACGTTAGTCACCGTAGGCCATAGTGGTAACGCACTATGCGTATATAACACCACGGTGCATTAGCCATTTTTCAATCTCGACAGCAAACAGAATAAGCGAAGAAATAAACAGACAGACAGCAAGATCGACCATTGGTAGAGGCTGGGTATGGAAAATGGTATTTAATGCGGGCGTATAAATCACCACCATCTGTAATAACAACGTCAGCAAAAATGACCCTAGCATTGGTAAATTACTGAATAAACCAATGCGCAAGAATGAAGTGCTCTCGCTGCGAACCGCCAGTGAGTGAAACAACTGCGATACGGTTAATACGGTAAACACCATAGTCTGCCAGTAAACGACATCACGGGAAATAGCCCACGCCATAGTAGCAATGGATATTCCACCAATAAATAACCCAACCCAGAGAATATGCTGCCACATACCATGAGAAAAAATACTTTCCTTTGGAGGACATGGCGCACGATTCATTATATCCGGTTCGGCTGGCTCGGTGGTTAATGCAAGGCCCGGCAGGCCATCGGTCACTAGGTTAATCCACAGGATATGGATCGGCAGTAAAGGAATAGGCAACCCGAAAAATGGTGCTAAGAATAAGGTCAATATTTCACCGGCATTGGAACTCAAAGTATATTTGATAAATTTGCGAATATTATCGAAGGTGCGGCGCCCCGACCGTATCGCTCGAACGATCGAGGAAAAATCATCATCCAGTAATACCATATCCGAAGCTTCACGAGCTACATCGGTTCCCTTCAGCCCCATGGCCACGCCAATACTCGCCCGCTTCAATGCCGGCGCATCATTGACGCCATCTCCGGTCATAGCGACAAATTCGCCTTTGTCTTGCAACGCTTTGACGATACGTAATTTTTGTTCAGGCGTCACCCTCGCGTACACCCGTATCGAGTCAACTAGGCGGGAGAACTCTTCATCAGGTATTTTAGCGAGTTGATCACCACTTAACACCTTTCTATCATCATCTATAATACCCAGACGTTGTGCTATCGCCATCGCGGTACCTGGATGATCGCCAGTAATCATTACCGGAATAATGCCCGCGGTAAGGCAATCATTCACAGCCTGGGGTACTTCAGGCCGTGGCGGGTCGATCAGCGCCACCAGCCCCAGAAAGGTGAGTTCTCGCTCCACTGTTTCGGCGTCCACTGACTCAGGTAAACAGCTAAATTCACGTTTTGCAAATGCCAGTACACGGTAACCTTTATTCGCTAACTGTGCGGCCTCAGCCAACACGGCCGCGACTTCAAAGGCTGTAACCCCATCATTATTTAAGCCCTGAATACATTGTTGTAGTACCTGTTCCGGTGCACCTTTGATGTACGCAGTCACTAAATCGGCGGTTTGATGCAAGGTTGTCATCTGTTTTCGTTCGCTATCAAACGCAATCACAGCTATACGTGGCGTTGTCAGCTCTAAGATGGACTTGTCAAAACCGGCCATGTGAGCTGCTTCAAACAGCGCCAGTTCGGTCGGTTCACCTGCGGGTTTTCCATCTTTTTCCATGATGTCATTGTTCAGTGCCATGGCTTGGCCCAGCTCAGCCCATGGAATACTGGCTTCTGGCTCAGGCAGTGATCCGCGCTGCTCTCCAGCGGCGAAAAATAACTCAACGGTCATGAGATTTTGTGTCAGAGTACCTGTCTTGTCAGTACAGATATAGGTAACTGAACCTAGGGTCTCCACTGCGGGTAAGTTACGCACTAGCACGTTATGCCGAATCAAGTTACGCGCACCCAGAGCAAGTGAAATGGTCACCACCGCCGGCAGTGCTTCCGGTATCGCGGCAACGCCCAAGCTCACCGAGGTCAAAAACATCAGTAATATGGGCTGTCCTTGCAGCAAGCCTGCAGCAAACACCACCACACATATTGCCAGCACGGCCAAAGCAAGGTAACGGCCAAAACGTGACAATCGCGTTTGGAGCGGTGTTTTGACACTGGCTTCATCTTGTAGCAACCCAGCAATCTGGCCTATCTCGGTTTCCATTCCACTGGCAACCACCACCCCCTTGCCACGTCCACGAGTGATCATGCTGCTCTTAAATACTAGATTAACACGATCACCAATGGCCAACGCGGTATCCGCTAACGGCTCTGTTTGCTTTTCTATTGCGTGCGATTCACCAGTCAATGTTGATTCATCGACCAGCAGCTCTTCCTCTTCCAGTAAGCGCAGATCAGCAGGCACAATATTGCCTGCTTCCAGTATGACAACATCACCCGGCACCAGCTCTGTTGCGCCAAGAGTCACTTGATGACCATCACGTAGTACATAGGCCTCTGGCGCTGCCATTTTTCGCAATGCCGCCACGGCTCGCTCTGCCTTAAATTCCTGTACAGTGCCGATAACCGCATTAAGTAATACAATCACTAAAATGGCAATGGTATCTTGTGGCTCACCGATAAAACCCGAAATCACCGCAGCTACCAGCAACACAATAATCATGAAATCAGAAAACTGTCCGAGTAAAATGTACAGCAGAGAACGTCGTCGTTTTTGGATAATAGCATTATGGCCATATTCAATCAGGCGTTTTTTTGCCTGCTCCGTGGTCAGGCCTGTTAACGAAGAGTTAAGCCGCTGTAGAACATCTGCAAATGGTAAACTGTGCCACTTTACTGATGACATGTTAGTTTCCGACCAATAAGTAAATAAGCGAGGCGGTTATCACCGCCACTAGCAATGCCTGTATGCCACTGCGTAACCACGTCACCCCGGATATCCGGCCAAGAAAAACCCCCAATAAAAAAGTGAGCAGCAGGGCCACAAAGATGGCGGCATACAGAGGTGGAATAGGAAGGTTGACGCCGGCAGTTGCCAGCCATAGTGGCGATAATATTAACAGTGAAATGACCAGCGGCGCTAGGCCATTCACCAATGCAATCAACAAGGGTACCCAGCGCGTTGCGATGCCATGCGCACTATGTTGAAGATCACTCATCATTGCCCTCTCCAGTTGCCCCAAAGCATGCTTTCGCTCTGCAGATTCACTGATGTAAGCACTACTAATACCACTAATGCTCAGCGCAATCGCCGCACCCAAACAGACACCAATAATCATTGATAAATCGGCGGGGGTACTGACAAGAAAACCCATGATCAGTCCTAGCATGGTAAGTGCACCATCAAAGCCATTAACAACAAAATAACGACGCACAATCCCCCGCGTACGGGTGATATCTAATAAAAATTTGGCCTGATTTAACAGACTCATAAAATGTTAACCAGCAACCGTTTCATTATGTACTTCAACCTCATCAATACTGTGAAGAGAACCACCCATGTTGCTAATGGCAGATTGAACGCCTTTAAAATCAATCGCGCTACCAAACAGCTCTATTTGAACCGTTTCGGTATTTTCATCCATCTCAAGAACAACCAGTTTTACTTGATAATCGACACCTGTTTCGGCAATGGCCCGAGAAAAATCAAGCGCATTAGGTTGATGAGGTTTGAGTACATCCAGAACAATCCTTTTGACCTTAACCATAAAAAATAGTCCTTTAATCCTTTGTCTTGTTAATTATAGTAAAACTCTCATCAATTTGTCATGGAGCGCCTACTATTTCTGGGTAATTTTGGACCCTAATGTCTTGGTTAACATTTGAAGTCATACTGTCTAATATGCACCATTTATCTAGCAGTGCTACGGTAATCAATATAGGGACTTTTAACTTAGATGACGCTAGCTTTTTATGATGGTATGCAAGCCGCAAAAGATAGGTTTTAATAATGAATGATTTTTCAGAAGCGTTTTAATCAATAATATTCATTCAGCACAAGATGCATCAGCGGAAACGTTAGCATTCTCACTTTTTACAAATAAGATGAACCTAAGACGGTTACAAATGAGGTTAAAAGTGCTGGCTAATCCCATCGCAAAATTTTAGCATCAGCGATTTAAGTAATCTTTATTTTGTCTTCTCCCATTTTGATTGTTTGTAACCACTTCAATCATGGCAAATCGATGCCGTAGTGGAAGGAGACCATCACATCAGGTTAAGTAACTAAGGGAAATGCCGAAACGGCTGAAGAGATCAAAAAGAGGTTAGCTGTAGTTCCCCTTTTGGTCTGTGTATTAGATGTGAGCAAGGGCCACGACTTTAGCGGTCGCAGGCCATAAAAAAATAAATAGCGGCTACTACCCTGAGATATTATTAACTGAACTTATCGACTCTATTTATTGGTTAAATTGATTCACTTTATTCAGTAAGCGCATAAACTCGCTTTGTTCAACATCGGTTAATGCCGCTAAAAAGTGTTGATTAACCCACCCGGCTTCATGAATTAGGTCTTGCTCGAGTGCTTTGCCATTGTCGGTTAAAAATATTTGAAATGCGCGGCGGTTATCCGCTTCTTGGTGACGGGTAACAAATCCCTGGACTTGCAGATGATCAAGCAGACGAGTCATTGTGTAGTTGGCCACATCACAACGCTTAGACAACTCTGTTTGACTTAATCCTTCCTCTTGCCACAACGTAAACAACACCGGCCAAAGTTTACTGTCTAACTCATAGCGCTTTAAACGCGTGTCGAGTTCTTGCTGCAAGGCAATATTAAGATGGGAAATCAGGTAACTTAAACTTTCAAATCGTTTCAAATGATACCTCCTACATCGTCAGTGGGATGTATTGACTGGTTTAAGACTAATGCCAATGCCTTTACAGCAGCTAAATCACACTTGAACTTATTTTTAGATTACCATCTCTATACGTTAAGAAAAGCTATTTTAGTCAAAAGATAAATATTCATTAATGTAACGATAATAGCAGGCGCGATTTAATTGCCCTACTAGGCCCCGTACTACTGGTGCATAAATACCATTGTCTGTCACAGTAATATCAGCAACATCGATGACGGGCATTTTTGTACCTATACTACTGGTAAATATCAGTTTATTTTTTTTATAACCGTCAATAGGATCGGCATGATAGTCCACCAGCAATAAGGGATAAGCCTCAACCGATACTTTAACCTTCTCTACGGGAGTGATCAAAAAATACTCGCCTTCGATGCAATGCAAGATACTACTAAACAAGGCCGCAAACTTTGCTGGCAACGGACTGTTTAGATACAGCCAATCACCATTAGCTTGAATATGAAACAGTGTGTCATCACTGCATAACACGACACCGTCAGGTCGAGTATATGAACTTAATGTTTCTGTTTCATCTTCCATAATCGGCCTCTTCTATGATGTCATTAATTTAAGCAATGCTTCAATCGGATGCTGAGGTTTAAAGCCTGCAAAGCGCTTCACTTGGCTGCGACAAGAATATCCAGATACCAATACTTGGCTGTGTTGAGCAATTTTTTCAATGCTCGGCTGCCAAGACATCTCAAACAGTTTTTCAGAACGCTCAACGTTTTCAAGTTCGTGACCGTAGGTGCCCGCCATACCGCAACACCCCAAATTAACACTGTGTAATTTGGCGCCAAAATGGCTAAAAATGGCTTTCCATTCATTGGCGGTATTCGGTTTCGCTGTCGATTCAGTGCAATGACTGAACCAAGTGTATTGCGGTGCATCTTTTGCTAAAGCTGACGCTTCACTTCGAGATGCCACAACATCAGTTAACCATTCATTGGCTAACAGCACCTTAAATGGCCCACGACGCTGACCTAAGGCTTCTTTATACTCATCGCGATAACATAATACTAATGCAGGATCTAACCCGACCATCGGCATACCAAGGGCATGAACGCGGTTTAAGAAGTCAGCACTGTTTTGCGCTGTTTTAGCAAACTTGTCCAAAAAGCCTTTAATATGTGTCGGCTTACCATTGGGTTTAAATGGCAGCAATATCGGCTTAAATCCAAGCTTTTCAATTAATTGAATAAAACGGTAAACCAAGCCTGCATCATAAAAACTGTTAAACGGGTCTTGCACCACCAACACATATTGACTGCGCTGCGCTTCAGGGATGGTATACAAGGAACCCAAATCGTAACCGCGGCTTGAATGTCCGTCTAAGCGCTGTTTTAGTGTAGGCACTGATAGCTTAGGCGCATCGACATAACCAATGACTTTTTTAATCACCCATTTACTCAGCGGGTTTTGCGAGGCTAAGTTTGTCAATTTAGGCATGGCCGCCATCAACGGCAATGAATCTTCGATACCGGCAACTAAATAATCTTTAGCAGGACGTAAATAACGTTTGTAGTAAATATTAAAAAATTGCGCCCTAAATTTCGGCACATCTACTTTGACCGGACATTGACCAGAACAGGCCTTACACGCCAAACAGCCTTTAAGTGACTCCATCACTTCATGGGAGTAATCATAGTCACGTTGGTTGTTTAGGGTATTTTGAATTCGTTGCATCCATCCCAGTGGGGAAGACTTTTCCAAAGCGTCAACATCGACCCCTTCAGCTTCAAGTAAACGCAACCATTCACGCATTAAGCCCGCACGACCTTTAGGTGATTGCACTCTGTCACCGGTGACTTTAAACGACGGGCACATAGGTGAATAACTGCTGTAGTTAAAACACAGACCATTACCATTACAGTTCATCACATCAGGAAACGCGTCACGCACCTGCACTGGGATTTGTCTATCGAAACTGCCGCGTTTAACGCTGTCGACATTAAATAGCAATGGGCCTGACTTAGGCGGCGCCACTAATTTACCAGGATTGAGACGATTATCAGGATCAAACAAACCTTTGATCTGCTCCAGTACGCCATAGAGTTCGTCGCCAAACACGGCTGGGCCATATTCACCGCGAACCCCTTTGCCATGCTCACCCCACATCAGCCCGCCATATTTAAGCGTTAATGCCGCAACTTGATCTGAAATCACTTTGAGTAATTGCTCATCGGCGACATCACACATATCAAGCGCCGGGCGTACATGTAATACGCCCGCATCAACATGACCAAACATACCGTACTGCAAATTATGGCTATCGAGTAGCGCCCGAAATTCCATAATATAGTCTGCTAATTTTTCTGGCGGTACGGCAGTATCTTCGGCAAAGGCTAATGGTTTACGAGTCCCTTTAGTGGCACCTAATAAGCCAACCGCTTTTTTACGCATTGCATAAATACTGTCGATATCACTTATGTCGGTAATGATTTGAAAACCGACTAAACCAAATTGGGGTTGACTGAGTTGGCCGCTGAGCATCTCCTCTAATAGCGCGACTTTATGGTTAACCTCATCATCTTCACCGGCAAACTCAACCATATTAAGACCTTCTATGATCTTGTTCGGTACGGCTTTAATTTGCTCAGCAACCGAATGCCAAATAATGTCTTCACGGGCAAGGTTGAGCACTTTGGAGTCAACGGTTTCAACGACGGTCGCTTTGGCCTGTACTAATGATGGCGCATGACGTAACGCGGATTCAAATGAGTCATACTTAATATTCACCATCATCCGAGTTTTAGGTAATGGGGTAAGATTAAGCTTGGTTTCGGTGATCACTGCCAGCGTGCCTTCCGAACCGGTGAGAATACGCGATAAATCAAACTGGCTAAGGTCATCGTTCCACACATGCTTTAAATCATAGCCGGTTAAAAACCGGTTCAATTTAGGGAAACGTTCAATAATAGTGTCCCGTTTTTGCAAGCATATCGCCGCTATTTGGCTGGCGATGGTATTGCCCAGCTTATTAGCACCAAAGGGTTGTTGATCAACCTTGTTATGGGCAATAGGCGTTGTGGTCAGTACGCTGCCATCAATGAGTACACTGGTCACGCCTAACACGTGATCTGATGTTTTTCCGTAAACTAATGAGCCAGCACCAGAGGCATCGGTATTAACCATACCGCCAATAGTGGCACGATTAGACGTTGATAAATCGGGACTGAAAAATAATCCATGCGGGCGTAAGGCATCATTTAAGGCGTCTTTAATCACCCCAGCTTGTACTCTAGCCCAACCTTCTTCGACATTAATCTCAAGCACTTGGTCTAAATGACGTGACACATCCAAAATTAACCCATGAGTTAACGCCTGACCATTAGTGCCGGTGCCGCCGCCTCGAGCACTAAAAGTGACTTGTTTATATTTTGGTTGCGCCGCTAGCGATAACACTAACTCGACATCTTGTTGATGCAGAGGATAAATAACCGCTTGCGGTAAAAACTGGTATACCGAGTTATCGGTTGCCTGAATAAGCCGCGCACTGTAACGCTTGTCTATTTCACCTTCAAACTCGCTTTGCTCAAGCGCGTCAAGATACTCAAGATAGATAGGTTCTAATGTTTGTTTATGTGATAGCAAAGGTAACATAGAGGACTTATTATTTATTGGCATATACATCCATTATAAACAAAAAAAAGCCGCTAAATAGCGGCTTTTCTAACAAGTTGAAAAAAATACAGGTTAAAGGTTAAATCAAACTGTATTTTTTATGCTTATTTATGAGTGTGCTTCAGCTAAATATAACCAAGTGTCAATCACTGTATCTGGGTTAAGAGAAACAGAATCAATACCTTGCTCTACTAACCATGCCGCAAAGTCGGGATGGTCTGATGGGCCTTGACCACAAATGCCCACATAAGCACCTTTGGCTTTAGCCGCTTTAATGGCCATAGATAATAATGCTTTAACCGCATCATTACGCTCATCAAACAAGTGGCTGATAATACCAGAGTCACGATCAAGCCCTAATGTTAACTGCGTTAAGTCGTTTGAACCGATAGAGAAACCATCGAAATGTTCAAGGAATTGGTCAGCTAATAGTGCGTTTGACGGTAATTCACACATCATAATGACGCGTAAACCGTCTTTACCGCGCTCTAAACCTTGTTCTTTAAGCAATTCAATCACTTGAGCAGCTTCATTAACAGTACGCACAAATGGGATCATCACTTCAACGTTGGTTAAGCCCATTTGCTTACGAACGCGTTTAATCGCTTCACATTCAAGCGCGAAACAATCGCGGAATGATTCAGAGATATAACGGCTGGCACCGCGAAAGCCCAACATTGGGTTTTCTTCATCTGGCTCGTAGCGATCACCACCGACTAAGTTTGCATACTCGTTAGACTTAAAGTCTGACATACGTACGATCACTTTCTTCGGATAGAACGCCGATGCGATAGTGGCGATACCTTCAACCAGACGTGCAATATAGAATTCAACAGGAGAATCATAACCAGCGATCATCTCATTGATTTCAGTTTGCAGTTCAGCAGTTTGACCGTTGAAATCAAGCAAGGCTTTAGGGTGAATACCAATCATGCGGTTAATGATGAACTCTAAACGCGCTAAACCGACACCTTCGTTAGGTAAACGAGCAAAGTCGAATGCACGGTCAGGATTACCGACGTTCATCATAATTTTCATCGGTAAATCAGGTAATGTATCAACACGGTTAGTGATGATTTCAAAGTCTTGTTTACCTGAATAAATTAAGCCAGTATCGCCTTCAGCGCAAGATACCGTGACAATGTCGCCCGTTTTAATACGGTCAGTGACATCACCACAACCCACAACAGCAGGTACACCTAATTCACGTGCAATGATCGCAGCATGGCAAGTACGGCCGCCACGGTTAGTCACAATCGCGCTCGCACGCTTCATGATAGGTTCCCAATCAGGGTCTGTCATGTCGGTGACTAATACATCACCAGGTTGAATTTGGTCCATCTCATCAATCGAAGATAATACCTTAGCCACACCGGTACCAATCTTATGACCAATAGCACGGCCTTCACAGATTACGTCACCCCTAGTTTTCAAGTGGAAACGTTCAATTAACTGGACATCTTCACGGCTACGGACCGTTTCTGGACGAGCTTGAACGATATACAACTTACCGTCGTTACCGTCTTTTGCCCATTCGATATCCATCGCACGGCCATAATGCTTTTCAATAATCACTGCTTGCTTAGCAAGCTCCATGACTTCTTCATCATTAATAGAGAATATACGACGTTGTTCAGCAGCAACATCTTCAATTTTAACTTGCTTGCCATGTGCAGCATCATCAGAGTAGACCATCTGAATCAACTTACTACCAATATTTCGACGCACAACAGCCTGATGGCCTTGCGCTAAAATAGGTTTGTGTACATAGAATTCGTCAGGGTTAACCGCGCCTTGTACAACCATTTCACCTAAACCAAAAGATGAAGTGATAAAGACAACGTCATTGTTACCTGATTCAGTGTCCATGGTGAACATGACACCAGAAGCAGCTTTGTCTGAACGGACCATACGTTGTACGCCAGCAGATAAAGCAACTCCTTGATGTTCGTAACCTTGATGAACACGATAAGAAATTGCACGGTCGTTAAACAGTGAGGCATAAACATGCTTAACAGCCAGCATGACAGCATCAAACCCTTTAACGTTTAAGAATGTTTCTTGTTGGCCGGCAAAAGACGCATCTGGCATATCTTCAGCTGTCGCTGATGAACGCACTGCAAATGACGCTTCTTGAGTTTCGCTCGACAACTGCTCGTAAGCTTCGCGAATGGCAACTTCTAATGCTGGCTGAAATGGGGTGTCGATAACCCATTGTCTGATCTGCGCACCTACTTTTGCCAGCTCAGTAACATCATCAACATCCAATGTTGCCAGAATGTCAAAAATTTTCTGGTTAACTCCACTTTGTTCAAGGAACTCATTGAACGCATGAGAAGTTGTTGCAAAGCCGCCAGGGACCTGAACTCCTGCGTTGGCCAAATTGCTGATCATCTCTCCAAGGGATGCATTTTTTCCGCCAACCTTGTTAACATCACCCATGCCTAATTCTTGATACCAGAGTACATATTGCTGCACAGTTTTATCTCCGCAAGTTTTTATTTCAGTGGCCACTTCACATAAGGGCAATAGCATCTTACACTCCCACACAACAAGCGTAAATCTATAATTTTATTTGTAATTTTATTACTACAAGAGGTCAGAATGACACCAAAAGTATTCTATATTTCAGATGGGACCGCGATCACAGCAGAGGTTTTTGGACATGCGGTACTTTCGCAGTTTCCTTTAGAATTTGAAGCACTTACAATTCCTTTTGTGGAAACGGTTGTGCGAGCTCAAAAAGTTAAGCAACAAATAAATGATTGTTTTATTACAACAGGCGTTAGACCACTTGTGTTTCACTCAATCATTAATCCTGAAATCCGTAACGTGATTTTTTCAAGTGAATGTGTCGATTATGACTTTTTGAATACCTTTGTTGCGCCATTAGAACAACACTTAGGTATACAAGCTAAGCCTTTATTACACCGAACCCATGGTAAGAGTAACCACGGTTATGAAACCCGTATTGATGCGATTAACTACACCATGGAAAATGATGACGGTCAGACCATGAAACACATGGATAAAGCCGATATCATTTTATTAGGTGTGTCGCGTTGCGGCAAAACACCCTCAAGCTTATATCTGTCAATGCAGTTTGGTATTAAAGCTGCAAACTACCCATTTACTGAAGATGACATGGATGATCTCAAGTTACCTGAAGCATTGAAACGTAATAAATCAAAATTATTTGGCCTAACAATAGACCCACATCGTTTACATGAAATTCGTCAAAGCCGCATGGAAAACAGTCGTTATTCATCATTAAGACAGTGCCGACTTGAAGTAAAAGAAGTCGAGATGATGTATAAAAAAGAGCGTATTCCTTTTGTGAATACGACCAATCATTCCGTAGAAGAAATTGCCACAAAAATTATCGACATAACCGGTTTAGATCGCCACATGTTCTAATTTATAAACAATAAAAAGCACTGTAAAAAGGCTTTTAAACCCGAGTTAACTAGCTTGATTCGGGTGAGTCTTTTACGGCAATCTGTTTTTTAGCCACTAGAATCCGAGGCTAAGCCTCGCATGTTGAACTTCTTTGGGTATATAATCTCGGGCAATATGATGCAGATGCATCTCACGATTTCTCGGTAATATGCATGACAATTAAAACAGATGAACTACGAACTACCCTTTTAAGCAAAGTCATTTCACCCGCGCAGCTGGCATCAGAATACCCTTTGACTCAAGATGCTGCTGACTATCTTGTTGCCCAGCGCCGAGAAGTTGAAGCGATTATTGCAGGCGAAGATCAACGCTTATTGGTGATTATTGGCCCTTGCTCAATCCATGACACTAAAGCGGCACTCGAATATGCAGAGCGCTTATCCGCGTTACACCATGAGCTAAAAGATGATTTGTGCATTGTAATGCGAGTCTACTTTGAAAAACCACGAACTATTGTGGGCTGGAAAGGCTTAATTTCTGATCCAGACTTAGACGGCAGCTTTAGCCCAAATAAAGGCTTACGCATCGCACGTGAACTGCTGCAACAGATTACCGAATTAAAACTCCCTATCGCTACGGAGTTTTTAGACATGGTTAACGGTCAATACATTGCAGATCTTATTACCTGGGGTGCTATTGGGGCTCGTACCACTGAAAGCCAAATTCACCGTGAAATGGCTTCAGCGCTATCATGCCCAGTCGGCTTTAAAAATGGTACTGACGGTAACATTAATATCGCTGTTGATGCGGTGCGCGCTGCTCAAGCGCCACACATTTTTTATTCTCCGGATAAAGATGGTGCGATGGCAGTTTACCGTACTCATGGCAACCCATTTGGCCACATTATTTTACGGGGTGGTAAAACACCTAACTATAGTGCAGAAGATATTGAAGTAGCTCGCGCTCAATTAGAGCAAGTGGGCGTGACTCAACGTATGGTGGTAGATTTTAGCCACGGTAACAGTGAGAAACAACATCAAAACCAATTGAAGGTTGCCGATAGCATCATGGCGCAACTGCGTAATGGAAGCACTGCGATAGCCGGTATCATGGCTGAAAGCTTTATGATTGAGGGCAACCAAAAAGTGGTTAAAGGCCAACCATTAGTTTACGGACAAAGTATTACCGATGCCTGTTTACATTGGGCCGATTCTGAAAAGCTGTTACGCGATTTAGCCCAAGCGTCGAAAGAACGTAAAGCCTTACTGGCAAAATAGCGGTCACGTCACAGGCTAGCGACGAACACAATAAAAAGCCAATTACGATCCTCTTTGTATAACGGCTATACTATTATCAATACTTTATATAGTTGTTTCCTAATGCCAGCCATTTATGGTTGGCATTTTTATATAATTAATTCAATTTATTACGATCAATAACGTCCTCAGACAGGGATAAATGACAAGTGGCAAGTGGCGCAAGGATAATGTACGCAACGCATTGCTGAACCTCCTATTGTATGCTTGAGCGTAACGGATTAATTGACTCAAGCCACGCCACTGAGTGACCGACTGAAGGTTGTATTTGCTAACACTAGGATTAAAAATAATCCATAAAACCAACATTCAGCACATATTCGATTATGATTGTCATTAATTTGGAGGCTTAATATTGTCGATAACGCTTATCTTTAACGTAAATAATGATGTTTAATAACCGTGGACAATTATTAACAGATAATCGCGTTAGCTAAAAACCCAATGTCATCATTCCACACACTCCCCCTATTGATAAGGATGTTGTTATGCAAAGTTCGTCTCGTAGTGCTGCTATTTTTGGCATATTGATTGCGCTGGGTCTCGGCACACTAGGTGTATTACTTAAACAAGCTATTATTGAATATAAGTTACTCGATCGAAGTGTCACGGTAAAAGGCTTAGCAGAAAATGAATATCCTGCCGACATCGTCATTTGGCCTATTCAATTTACTGCGGCCAATAATAATCTCGATGAACTCTACAAACAGCTTGAAGTCCAAAGCAACCAAGTCGTTAGCTTTTTAGCCGAGCTAAATGTTGCCCCAAAAGAAGTTACGCTCACCGCGCCCACGATTACCGATAAGTTGGCGCAACAATATGGTGGAAATCAACCGATAGAATTACGCTACACGGGGTCACAAACGATTACAGTCTATTCTAACGACATCGAAAAAGTACGCGCTGTGATGCCCAAATTAACTGAACTGGGTAAAATGGGTATTGTCTTTTCTCAAAATAACTATGATGCCCAAGTTGAATATATTTTTAGCAGATTAAATGACGTTAAACCCAAAATGATTGAAGAGTCGACAACCAATGCGCGTTCAGTCGCCAAAAAATTTGCTTCCGACTCGCAAAGTCGATTAGGTAAAATTAAGAAAGCCACTCAGGGGCAATTCAGTATCAGTAATCGTGATAAAAACACGCCTTATATTAAACAGGTACGCGTAGTATCAACCATCGAATATTATTTAGCGGATTAACAACATGAAGCAATTATTCACCTCTTTTCTAATCGGTTTAATGAGCCTAATGTGTGCTCCATTAATGGCGAATGCTCCCGCATCGGTTGAACTTAATCATCCCGCCACGGCCCCAAAAAACCATCAAGTTATTTTTATTGTCAGACATGCTGAAAAACTGGATGGTAAAGATCCGAGTTTGTCCGCACAAGGTCAATTACGGGCGTTACGCTTAGCGAAGGTGTTATCCAGTACACCGCTAACTAAGGTGTTCACCACTGACTATAATCGTACCCGTGAAACTGCGACTGCCGTCAGCCAAGATCAGCAACTCAATCTGAGTATTTATGACCCTCGCGATATGGCCGTATTCACTCAACAACTATTAACTCAACAAGGAAATATTTTAGTGGTTGGTCACAGTAATACGTCGACAGATTTAGTTGAACGACTCAGCGCAGAAAAACAACGTCCTATCGATGATGCGAGTGAGTTTGATCGTCTGTATATTGTGACGCTCAATCAAAATAAACAAATGGTCTCCTGTGTTTTACTGCGTTATTAATGGGTAAATGTAAGGTCAATACTAATACAAAATACTAAAGACTAAGCCATGTCACCTGCAGTGCCAATCATGCGGTGGCCAGGTCACTGAAGGGCTAATAAACGGGCTCTATTAAGCTCAATTGGCACAGTGACATCGACATGGC
Organism: Shewanella sp. CAL98-MNA-CIBAN-0140; assembly: GCF_040309905.1. Lineage (NCBI taxonomy): Bacteria > Pseudomonadati > Pseudomonadota > Gammaproteobacteria > Alteromonadales > Shewanellaceae > Shewanella > Shewanella sp. CAL98-MNA-CIBAN-0140. The sequence continues at coordinate 194,507 of NZ_JBEOPI010000001.1, read as the reverse complement.
TAAACGCAATACAGTATAATGCGCCGCTTTTTTCGCTTAATTCTTTGTTAATCTGCATAACATTAGGTAGTTGTATGTCCCTTACTCAAAACCCCGCACAAACCCAAACCGATTTCCCTGATGATATTGCAGCACGGATTGCTCAATCAGAAGCGCGCGTTATAAAGGCTATTTTTCCCTCTAATACCAATCACCATAACACCTTATTTGGTGGCGATGCTTTAGCTTGGATGGATGAAACGGCTTTTATCGCCGCCACCCGTTTTTGTCGTAAAACTTTAGTTACCGTCAGTTCTGATCGTATCGATTTTAAAAAAGCGATACCCGCTGGCAGCTTGGCTGAGCTGATTGCAAATGTTATCCATGTTGGTAATACATCACTTAAAGTTGAAGTGAATATTTATGTCGAAGACATGTACAAGGATCATCGTGAACATGCGATACGCGGAGTGTTTACTTTTGTTGCGGTAGATGAAAACAGAAACCCAACCCAAGTGTGGCCGCACAATTAATATGCCCTTTCTAATGCAGCCTAATGGCTGCATTTCTATTTTATTCACTCAACTAAAATTTATCTTTGTACTGTTTTTATTCAAAAAAAAACCACAATGTGACATAAAGCAATAGAATACTCGATTACTTTTCTGTTACATTGAGTTATCTTCGCGTGCAACATAGAATAAAAAATGCCATGAAGCTCGAAAATTTAAACATCATCATTGCAGATGACCATCCATTATTCCGTAATGCCTTAAGGCTAGCATTGAGTAATACATTTGAACAAACGCAATGGTTTGAGGCTGATAGTGCCGAAGCATTACAAAGGGTTCTTGATGAAAAAGAGAAGCCATTTGACTTAATCTTACTTGACCTACAAATGCCGGGTTCACACGGTTACTCAACACTTATCCACCTTAGAACGCATTATCCTGATATCCCCGTGGTGGTGATCTCTGCCCATGAAGACATCAATACCATAAGCCGATCAGTACATTATGGCAGTAGTGGATTTATCCCTAAGTCGGCTTCGATGGAGTCATTGACTGAAGCGTTAAATGCAGTGTTATATGGTGATATCTGGTTACCCAAAGGCACTCAAATTATCCCCGTTTCTGATGACCCGACTGACAAAATGGCCAACCGATTGTCTGATTTAACTCCACAACAATATCGGGTGTTACAGATGTTTGCTGAAGGATTACTCAACAAACAAATTGCCTATGATTTTGGGGTGTCAGAAGCCACAATCAAAGCACATGCGACTGCTATATTTCGTAAACTGGGTGTTCGCAATCGCACTCAAGCGGTGATAGCATTGCAACAATTAGCCATGGATAGAATTGATATCTTGTAATGCCTCAATCATTATCGCTACAACAACTGCCCTTTTCACAAGCTTGTGACAATAATAAGCAGCCTATCTTAACCCTATTGGCAAAATGGTTTGCCAATAGGCACCATATACTCGAAATTGGCAGCGGCACGGGCCAGCACAGCGTCTATTTTGCAAAAAACCTTGCGCATCTTCGCTGGCAACCAAGCGATCAACAACATTATCTTCCAACTCTGCAAACGCGGCTCAATTTGCAAGCCTCCCCAAACTTACAACCCGCCATCACTTTAGATGTAACACAACCATGGCCACAATTCACACCACACCTTGATGCGATATTCAGTGCTAATACCCTGCATATTATGAGTCAAACGATGGTTGAAGCGTTTTTTGGCGGTATCGGCAGTGTATTGACTCATTCAGGCTCACTGGTCATATATGGTCCGTTTAATTACCAAGGCCAATTTACCAGTGACAGTAATCGACAATTTAATTTACTGCTGCAACAAAATAATCCTCACAGTGGCATCCGCGACATTGAATGGATCGGCCAACTAGCGCTTCAACAAGGGTTAACACTTCAAGAAGACATCGCTATGCCCGCTAATAACCGCATGTTACATTTTATAAAGTAACCAGCTTCATCTTAGTCAAGTAATCAACACAATTATCCAAAACGATTGGTGACTTACTGACAAAAAACCTTGTAAGCTATCGACTCTGAGCAACAATACACAAGGACACTCATTATGGGTTCGGTTACCACTAAAAGACATCCCAATGGTCTAGATTATGTCGCTGTCGATACTGCACTTTGCCAAGCACGTATTTTTATGCAAGGGGCTCAAATCGATCAATTTATTCCCGCGGGTAAACAGCCATTATTATGGGTATCAAACGCCGACGATTACCAACCAGGTAATGGTATAAGGGGTGGGATCCCGATTTGCTGGCCATGGTTTGGCATCAGCGACACCCTAGGATTTCCGCAACATGGATTTGCACGGAATAAGATTTGGTCGCTCGAATCCGTTAAGATGCGCGATCAATTAGTTGATTTAATGTTTACCCTACCTGCAGGTGAAATAGATAAGCAGTATTGGCCCCACGATAGCCAAATAAAGGTATTGTTCACCTTAGGCGAAACCTTATCGGTCAGTTTGGTCAATACTAATAATGCAAATTATGACGTTATGCTTACTCAAGCATTACACAGCTATTTTCCCATTGAAAATATTCATCAACTTACCGCAAGTGGCTTTGAAGGCTCGCAATACATTGAATTTGGTGAAGGACCGTTTAAACAAGATGACGATATGGTTCAATTTGACCAAGAAACCGACAGAGTGTATACCCAACTCGCTCATACTCAGGCGTTACACACTCCCAATGGGACCATAATAGTCAGCCGTGAAAACAGCCAATCGGCGGTATTATGGAATCCTTGGATTGATAAGTCGGTGCGTTTATCTCGTTTTAATCCCGATGATTACTTAACCATGGTGTGTTTAGAAGCGGCTAATGTGCTAGAAGATTGCGTGTTATTAGCCCCAGGACAGAGTCACACAATGACGACACATATTGGTTGGAAATAACATCACGTAAAAGTTTGTGACAAGTAAGATAGATAGATAGATAAGTCGATATTACGACCATGCCACAAAATTATTTACCGGCTCACAGGATCAATAATACCGACAAAAAAAGCAGCTAAGGCTGCTTTTTTAATATCACGTATCAAATTTTATTATTGATAACATAAGAGAAAAACAACACCTGTCGCAGGACAATTCAATAGCGATTCAGCTTACTGTTTTTGCTCAATCTATCCAAGGTTTCTGTTTCTAGGTTTTCGAAAAAGACCAAACCAAAAAGCGGTTTCAAGCAATCCACCAGCCACAATAAAAGTCACCGCTCCCGTTTGGCTGCCGACGAAATAACTCATCAATGCAAACGCGATCAATGTGATTAACATCAATAATCTGTAGATCCCTGTCATATTAATTTCTCTTTATCATATAAATGAGCCGCTCAACCTTAGCAATGCCAATGACATTAACTCTTTAATCATTCAGAACCTCTTGGGTTTTTCAGATTAAGGCGCATTGGTGTGATAATGGTGATTCCCTTGTAAAACAATGTAACACAGAGCTAAAATTCTGAGTAACGCCCTAGGGCGGGTTCTAACGCTCTCTATATTGCGCAAAAATGGTGAAGCTATAAAATAACGATGGCAACAACAATTTAACTTATCTAAAAACGTTGACACCCGTTGATTGAACAGCTTCTTGATGTAATGGGTATCGCTTCGATAGCCAACGATAGCGTTTAATTAAATCGTAAGTCAACTAAACATACGCCAATAAAAAAGGCAGCCGAGGCTGCCTTTTATGTAATATAAATATTAATTTTTATTTAATACATACCAATTTGTACATAATTTATATTATTGATTATCTTGTGCCTTAACAACTGGGTTATCAAGCTTAGCTTCAAAACTGGTTGGCGCGATGAAAGTTAAGCCCGTTGGAATTTCTTCTAACTTCTTACCCGCCATCGTTAACGCTTCTACATATTCAATCATAGATTCGTTATCAATAAAGCCTGACTTAATAACAGGTGAAAGCTTCTTGGTGTCAAAAATGTCATAACCGTCTTTGCCACCAGCAATGTAAGCATTGGTAGAAATCTTGTAAGCCGTCTCAGGGACAATATCAGCACAATTGCCTGCAGCTACGCCGTTAGGACACACTTTTAAGTCTTCAATTTGCTCCCCAACAACGGCTTTGCCATTGAAAGTGAATTGAATATTTGCAAATGTTGGAAACGAACCTGAAGACGTGGTTAGTGAATAATTAATAGTATCTTCAAGTAATTGAGTCACATCACTGCCCTTCAACTCAACAATAGCCAACTCATTACTGAAATAGAGGAGTGAACCAATAACATAACCAGCAGTTAAGTTACCATCAGCGTCACTTTTAATGTCATTACGCACACCTCCTGTGTTTGTAATTGCCATATCAACACCATAACCCTGTTGATTTAACTTCCAAACCATAGATTCAGCAACATGAGCACCCGCTTCAGAACCCGTTACCGGTAATGAAGCGCCATTGCGCTTAACACCTGGCTGACGGACATGGTCTAACATACCGGTATCAACAGGATCGTTAGCATCAAATACCTGACCAATCACTTTACCTTCAAATTCTTCAATTAGCGGCTTGTAGTCGATATCAATAATGCGACGCAGTAAAGCATCTTCTTCGGTGATAGCAATATTATTTTGCTCACCAACAAAGGCTTCGGCTGCACTTTGGTCAGCTTCAATCAATGGCTCACGGTTCTCGCCATCATACTTGTGTATAAAGTCATTATCGATTAGCAGAGTGTTATTACCTTGACAGGTTTTAACATCACCTTCTTCAAAGGTAACATCTGCTTGACCAATGGCTTGAGCAATAGCACCCGCCTGCACGATACACGTTTTAGTGGTACCATTTGGATTAGTAACCATCTCAGCATAACCTGCGATGCTAGACCCCTGACCATTTCCTATATTAGTGAAGTCACCTAATAGAGTATGAGAATGACCACCAACAATAACATCGACACCGTTGACGCTTTCAGCAATGCGAATGTCTCTATCTAAGCCAATGTGGCTTACCATCACAATCTTATCAACACCCATCTCTTGTAGTGCATCAACAGTCGCTTGAGCAGTTTCGACTTCACCATTAAAAGCTAAGTCATCACCAGGAGAAGAAATGGACTTCATGTCTTCTAACACTAGGCCAAACACACCGACTTTGACGTCACCGTATTCTTTAATGATGTAAGGTTTAATATTAGTCACGCCAGACATTTGAGAGTCAGCGCTAGCATCTAAGTTAGCGGCAAGGATTGGAAAGTTTACTTTATTAGCAAACTCAATAAAGGGACCATCACCAAGATCAAACTCGTGGTTACCGATCGCCATCGCATCAAGACCCATTTCACGCAATAAAGTGGCATTACCGGCACCTTTTAACACATTGAAATAGAGCGAACCTTGGAAAGCGTCACCACCGTGTAAAGCGAGAAAAGGCTTATTAGCATCGGCAGCCATAGTTCTGGCATTTTTTAATGCCGTTGCAACACGAGGATAGCCACCAGCAGAAGTGCGAATACTCATATCTTCAGAATTAACTTGAGCGGTAAAATCTAATGATGATGGATCAAAGCTCGAGTGAGTATCGTTGATATGCGCAATGCGTAAATTAAACGTACTGACATCATCGTTGCTATCGTTACAACCTGTTAATGCAACAATAACCGCGGTTGCCAGCAAACCTTTAAACATTGTTTTGTTCATTTAAGACCCCATAATTTTAATAATTTGAATAATTTATTATTTTATACTTGATGAGAGTGTGTTTTTCTTTCAAGGTCAAATATTGGCTCGTGATAAAAGATTTTAATTGCGATTCAAGATGTAACGCTTAATCATTCTAAGCCAGTACCTTGCAACAAAGAGTAAAACGTTTTTAGCCGAACCCAACGGGCAGTATTTGTGGTTTACTGCGACAGCAATAGACCGTGTTAAGACAGAGTAAAGACACTGCATCAACATGGGCTTATCTTAATTAACCACAAGCAACCGTTAAATTTATCTCGAAAGATCAACAGACTCTAAATTTCATCAACATGATAGTAGCAAACATTGCCAAGGTTATGTGACATTTTCATGACGAAGTGTGACAATTTATACAATATTAACAATTAGTTACAACATACTTCGTCCCAAAAATAGAACAGTGTCATGTTCAGACTGATATTTTAACTGTTAAAAAAAAAGGCTTAGCTGCATTTAAACAACTAAGCCTTTAAATTAGTGTAGATAATTTCTCAAAAAGAAGAAAAGGTTGATTGTCTTTTAAGTAAAACAACAAACACCTTAAAATAAATGCTTAAGATCACATTAACGTAAAACTTGCTGCAACCATTGACCTATATCTGCCAGTTGATTAGGCAGCACGCTGTGCGGCATTGGGTAAGTTTTCCACGAAGTGCTGTAACCCGCAGCATTTAAGGCATCATTAGCCATTTTGCCTGCAAATAAGGGTACTACATCATCTTGCTCACCGTGGTTATGCCAAATAGGCGTGTTTTGGTTAGCCGCTGATAATTGCTCAGGTAGTTTCTCTCCGCCAGGTAAGTAGCAAGATAACGCCATAATGCCCGCTAGTTTTTGCTCAAAACGCAGACCGGTAAACAAACTCATTACCCCACCTTGGCTAAAACCGGCTAAGACGATTTTATCGGCAGGTATACCACTGTTAATTTGATCAACTATTAACTGCCGGATAGATTGCTCTGACGCCATAACGCCTTGTATATCGGCACGTTCATGCAAGTCCATGCTTTTAATGTCGTACCATGAGCGCATCACAAAACCGCCATTAATCGTCACAGCTTGTTCTGGTGCATGGGGGAAAATAAACCGAATACTATGCTGACTATTTAGACCTAACACTGGCACCACGGGGGCAAAACCGGCACCAGAATCACCTAATCCATGTAACCAAATAACACAAGACGTCGCGGGTAATTGCGGTTCAACTACGATTTTATCTAACTGAGCAGGCATATTTATTAATCCTTTCAATACAGTAACAATATTGCTGGCTATCTTACGTTAATTGATTTTTAACATCGAATTATTCACGCTTAATCATCACAAATAATACCGCTACAATGCTATCCACAGCATTTAATCGAACAAAAAGTCCAATTTTTTAATCTTTTATTCGATTTTAGTTGTTATATCATAAGTGAAATATCTTGAATAGGTGAGCTAAAATGGGCTTATTACAAAATGGTCATTGGGTAGATCAATGGTACGCTACCGAAGAAAATAACGGTGATTTTGTTCGAGAAAATGCTCAATTACGTCATTGGGTGACGGCTAATGGTCAAGCCGGCCCATCAGGAGATGCTGGCTTTAAGGCAGAAGCAAATCGCTACCATCTGTACGTATCACTCGCCTGCCCTTGGGCACATCGAACCCTAATTTTTAGGCAGTTAAAGCAATTACAAGCGCTTATTGATGTCACTGTCGTTGAACCCCATATGCGAGAAAATGGCTGGGAATTTGCCAATGCAAATGGATCCCGCATTGGCCGACATATTACCGGGGCACAAGCGGATCCGGTGCATCAAAAGGATTTTTTGTACCAGCTGTATCAGTTAGCCAAACCTCAATATAATGGTCGAGTCACGGTGCCGGTGCTATGGGACAAAAAAACCAACACCATTGTCAGTAATGAATCATCTGAAATCATCAGAATGTTTAACAGTGCCTTCAATCATCTCACGGGGAATGACCTCGATTATTATCCCCAAGCATTGCAACAGCAGATAGATGAACTCAATAACTTCATTTACGATAAGATAAATAATGGGGTGTATCGTAGCGGTTTTGCGACTTCACAATCGGCTTATGAAGAAGCGTTCAGTGCATTATTTTCGGCATTGGATACCATTGAAACACGCTTAACAGGAACACGCTATTTGTTGGGTGAGCACATAACCGAAGCTGATTGGCGCCTGTTCACCAAATTAATCCGGTTTGACAACGTTTATGTCGGTCATTTCAAAACCAACCGCAATACCATTGAAAGCATGCCAAATATTTCTGCTTACTTACGTGATTTATATCAACAACCCGGCATTGCCGCAACGGTCAATATGACCCATATAAAACAGCATTATTACTTCAGCCATCAACATATCAATCCAACTCAAATCGTCCCTATTGGTCCAGATATTGACTATTTACGACCACATAACCGTGCGGATCTGACAACTTAACTAATCTAATTAACCTCATATAGGCTAATAAATGCTTATAAAAAAGTGGTTTGTGCCTTTTCTACCTTGTATTGACGTGCAATAGACTCGCTATTGACTCGTCAATACGCCTTGTTAGCTATACAAACAGCAAGCTTGATTTGGCGTATGTTGATGAGTTATTGCGCGTGGATCCCGGTGTGGTTAAGTAACGCCTCTAATTGCGACGGATTATCGAGTTTGAGACTCCACCTTACCGTCCCAGCATCGGCTACAATCACTAACCCTTGATGGAAACAACTAATATCATCTACTGATGCAGCGAGCACCAATTGACTATCATGAAACCGGCACTGAATTTCATGCACAGTAACAATAATTTTACCCAAAGAAAAATCAATAACCATAATAACTCACTGTAAAAACAAAAATCCCAAGTGTTCACTTGGGATTTATACACCAATTAATTTACGCCTAAATTTAGCATTAACAGTAAATTAAACTCATTAGTGATGATGACCACCTGCACCATGGGCATGGCCATGAGCAATTTCTTCATCTGACGCGTCACGAGCACCGACAATTTCGATGTCGAAGGTTAATTCACGTCCTGATAGAGGATGATTCACATCTACCGTTGCCATAAATTTACCCACTTTGATGATGGTCACTTGACGTTTGCCCTCGTCAGTATTAACAACAGCAGCCATGCCAGGTTTCCATACTTTTGCACCAACAAGATGTTTCACCGATACGCGTTGTTCAGCATCAGCTTGGCGTTCACCATAGGTATCGGCAGCAGGAGGCGTAATGGTGAACTTCTCGCCAATTTGTTTACCATTAATAGCATCTTCGATACCTGGCATCATGTTGTCATGACCATGCAAATATGAAATCGGTTCAAGACCTTCGTTTGATTCAATCACATCGCCTTTTTCATCACGTAGCGAGTAATTAAACTGCACGACCATATCGTCTTTAATGCTCATTATCGTTCCTTAAATCTAAAATTTGCCGAAGCTTAGCAAAAGCGTGCTAATGCATCCACAAAAAAGTGGCCAATAACCTCGTCACTATCGTTTAATACCCAAGGCGGTAAATGTTTGTACGTCAGGGAAACCATCAGCAACAAGCCCTTTTTTCTGTTGAAAGGCTTGCAAACCTAACACTGAATTTCGACCTAAAATACCATCTGGCTCACCGACATCAAATCCAGCATCATTCAGCTTTTGCTGTAATTTTTTTACCGTGTCTCGGCTTAACCTTGCTTGTTTAGGCACCGCGCGTGTTAATGGTAACGCGCCATTGATGCGGTCGGCTAAATGGCCCACCGCAATGGCATAAAACTCAGAACGATTCCAACGCATAATCACGTTAAAGTTGTCATAACCTAAGAAGGCTGGCCCTGTATGTCCTGCCGGTAAATACAATGCCGCTTGCATGTCTGGTGTAGATAACGGCTGACCATTCGCTTGCGTAATATTAAGCTCATGCCATTTAACGAGTGATAAGACATGTTTGCCGCCTAAATAAGAAAACGGATAATCATCAGGCAACAACACTTCGCGCCCCCATCTTTCATCGGCTTTCCAACCTAGATGTTGTAAAAAGTTTGCCGCTGACGTCAGTGCATCATCGGTACTATTCCACAGATCAGCAATCCCATCGCCATCGCCATCTACCGCATATTTTCGGTAGTTGGTCGGCATAAATTGAGTGTGCCCCATCGCACCAGCCCATGAACCGACCATTTTCTTATCATCAAAATGATATTGCTGTTTTAGCTTAAGCGCTTGTAGTAACTCACCGGTAAAATAATCACTTCTACGAGGGTCGCACGCCAAGGTTGCCAATGAGTCGAGCACTGACATGCTGCCTTTGTAACTGCCAAAATTGGTTTCAAGCCCCCAAAAGGCCATAATATATTGGCCTGGAACCCCATACTTTTTTGTTAGCGTGTTTAATAAAGGTTGATGTTTAGCCATTAATTTTCGACCTTGCTCAACTCGCCAAGGGGTCACACGCTTATCAAAATAATCACCAAATGTCGTGGTAAATTCTGGTTGTTGATTGTCTAATTCAATCACTCGTGGCACATACGTTAACTGAGCCACAGTGGTATCAATTATATCTTGTGAAATTCCTGCATCCTTGGCTTTTTGCTGTAATCTGACCACACATTGGGCAAAGTCATCGGCAGGCTCAACCGTATTACTGACCTTAGGTGTTGCCGAAGCCGTACAGGCACTGAGCACAGTACAAGAAAAAATGATTGAAGCAACAAACACAGGAACCCAGCTTTTTTTCGTCATGAAACAACACTTAATTAGCACAAAATGAATAATGAATATCGTGACTGATTGCCCATCAGGAAACAAGAGCTGTCATCATTAAAGCCTGTTTATTTATGCAAAATTTAATTAACAAACAAAAAAACGGGTTATAACAATAGCAATCATTATATGTTCACTCAGTGCCACTCAAGCTTTTCAGTTCGCGGTATCATGTTGACACAATTATAAATTAAGATATTAAACAACTTAAATACCTGAGTCTCGCCCCAAAGACAGGCTTCAATATGCTATTTAGCCGAATATGATGTGACATAACGTTGCCTAAAGATAATAGATACAGCAACGATACCTTCAGACATGCTATTGGCCAGTGTTGCGCAACATTCCAGTTAAGTTAAGTGAACAGATAAGAAGTGAATTTACTCTCTAAATATCCACCGAGAATTCACATAATAAAATTTTCATTAATTAAGCCTTTTCCTTATTCATTGAGTCCGTATAATGACTTTAATTCTCACTCATTTAAGCGATTTATCATGACAGAACAGACAGCAGCATTAGCAGGCTTTATCGAAAGCGTAAAACAACATCAAGTCTTATGGGGCTTACAAGATGAAACCGGTGAGGGTTGGGTTGTATGTGACTCATCAGAATTTGAAGAAACTGATGTTATGCCACTTTGGTCAAGTGAAACTGCGGCAAAAAGTCACTGCACTGATGAATGGGCTGACTACAATGCCGTGACCATCACTCTGGCTGAATTTTTAGAATACTGGGTAAGTGACTTAAATGATGATGGCGTATTAATTGGTGTTGACTGGGAAGCAGAGCAAGAATGCCTAGAAATCGACCCTATCGTACTGGCTAAAGAATTAGTTGATTTTGAACAAGAATAGTCGACGTTAATTTAATCTTACTACCTAGGCTGTGAGTCATTGAACAGCCTATTGATAATACTGTGCCCATGCCTACTCTGATTGATGTTCCTTTTGACAAACGCCACACTTGTTGGTTTTGCTACGAGCCAAGTAACCATACCTTTGATTACTATAGAATGACTCATACTCCCCATCCCTCTCTAGCCATTCCCGCTTGCCAAGAATGCCATATGTTAGCCAAGAAAAATCTGCTGACCTCTATTTGGGATTGTCGTGATGCGGTGAAAGATAATTTAATGCACCTATATCGCAAAGACTTAGCCATTGGCATTAACTGGACGGAGCAAGAACTCAAAGAATCTGAATTTGATTGTATGATTTTTGGTGGCTTTAAGAAAAGTGCTTGGATGATGTATCAAATCGCCCAAGGTCGTATTAATGCTCGGGGTTGGCCATTAAGTCTTGACGGTGTATTACTCGAGGGGGAAATCGCCGGTAATAGTAGTCAATATCAAACCGGTTTTGAGTTTGACGATATTGTATTTACCTCATTAACCAAAGCCATTAGCCACTATAGCCAAACCTTGTCTTTAGACAGTGGCTTTTTGCAGCAGCTCATTACCCTGCTTGGTAAAGCCCAATTTGGTCATGCGGTTAAAATCGCTCGGCTTAATATTGGTGTTACCCCCGGACATCAACGTCTTATTCTTGATGAGTTAATCGAAGATATGGACCAATAAACGACCTAGCGACTAGCCAATATTTAGCCAATAAGAGTGCGCAAACGATCTTGGACCACGCGCACTAATAAATCGGGTTGAAATTTAGAGATAAATTCATTACAGCCGACTTTTTCCACCATAGCTTGATTAAAACTACCACTAAGAGAAGTATTGAGTGTAATAAATAACGATGTCATTCTGGGATCATTACGAACTTCGAAGGTCAACTTATAACCATCCATTTCAGGCATTTCTGCATCGGTAATCATCATTAATAATTCATTTGCAACATCACGACCTTCATCCGCCCACGATTGCAGTAATTGCAACGCTTGAAGTCCATCTGACGCCTCAACAATCTCAAGGCCTAGCTGACTTAATGTATCTCTTACTTGCTTACGTGCAGTAGATGAGTCATCAACGATTAATACCTTACGGCCAAGCATTTGCGTCGCTAACGCTTCGTCGAGCACCCCATCGGTTAATTTCACATCGTAATCGATGATCTCAGCCAACACTTTTTCAACATCAATAATAGACACCAAACGCACTTGCCCTTGATCTTCAATTCTTGTTATCGCCGTTAAGTAGTTATCTCCGCCAGCGGTTTTGGGTGGCGGCATAATATCACTCCACGTCATATTAATAATGTTCTCGACATTACCCACTAAAAAGCCCTGCACACTGCGGTTATATTCAGTAATAATCAATTTGCTATCTTCGGTTACCGGCATGGGTGAAAAACCAATCGCTTCACGTAAATTAATCACCGGGATCGAGATCCCTCTGATGTTAGCCACACCATAAATATTAGGATTGCTACCAGGTACGGTATTTAACGGAGGTAAGTTAACTACCTCTTTGACTTTAAATACATTAATAGCAAATAATTGACTTGAACTAATGCGAAATAACAATAATTCTAAACGATTTTCGCCCACTAACTTAGTTCGTTGATCAACCGTATCAAGCACTTTTTTCATGAACGACTTCCACCTAATATACAACTTCAAATATTAATAATAATTATAATTATACTTAAAAAATACCAATAATCGTTGTTAGACCTAGATTTATGTGACCGAAAATGAAAAAAATTTATTAAACAAGATCAATAACCAACCTCAATACGTACTCTATTTTCTGGGTCAATAAATTCCCATTGTATTAACCATTCAGTTAAGGCTTCAACATGACATTATTTTCCAAAACAATACGCACTTTTAGCATCAGTATTTCTTTACTGGGTTTATCAGCATGTACACTGATTGACAAACCAGTTGATGTCGTCAAACCTTTTGAAATTGAGCAATACATAGGAACTTGGTATGAAATTGCCCGCCTTGATCACTCATTTGAGCGCAACATGTCAAACGTGACCGCGCAGTATAACCAGCAAGGTGACAAGCTTGTGGTTATTAATCGAGGATATAAACAAGATAAGCAACGCTGGGATCAGGCAACAGGCAAAGCATATTTCATTAATGGCGCTAATCAAGGATTGCTAAAAGTCTCTTTTTTCGGACCATTCTATGGTGCATACCAAATCCACGACATCGTTCAAGCCCAAAATGGTCGTTACACAGATGCCCTCGTCATTGGCCCTAATGACCAGTATGCGTGGATTTTATCAAGAACACCCAGCATTGATGCCAGTATTAAACAACGCTTTATGATGAAGTTATCCGCTTTAACGATTGATCCCAATAATCTGATTTGGGTTGATCATACCCCAGAGAAAGATGATCGTTAACCCATATAGAAGCGTATGACAGATCAAATTACCGACTAAGTGTCATATGGAGGCAGCTATGATAATCCCTATTTTCCCATTAACTATTTGCTTATTACCGCAGGGGTATACCCAATTGCGCATTTTTGAACCGAGATATAAACGCTTAGTCTCCGAATCCCTTAAAAGTGGTTTAGGTTTTGGCTTATGCATGTTGGCTGATGATAACAAATCCATCTTACCTATCGGTACATTGACCAAGATAATCGACTTCGAAATGCTTGAAGACGGCTTACTGGGTATCAGTATTCAAGGTCAAAAAACATTTACAATTAACCAAATCAGCGTTGATGATGACGGTTTAAAGCGAGCAGATGTGAGCTTAATTGATTCTTGGCCGAGCGATATTATTGAACAACAAAATGCACAACCACACATTCATCAGATAGATCGTAAAAAAGATAAGCTGCTCAGCAGTACTTTGAAGCAGATTTTGCAGGAATATCCTCAGCATCTTGCTCATTATTCGGAAGAAAAATTTAATGATATCGCTTGGGTATGTCAACGTTGGCTTGAAATTATCCCTCTGAGTTCAAAAGAAAAATATCAGTGTATTAATAGTCATGACCATAGATTAGCTAAATCATTCTTACTCGATATTATAAAATAATCTCAACGAGTGATCTGAACTCTACTACGCAGCGTATAAATTTGTGAATTATGTTTTGTTCAGTTTGAACGAGCTAAGGCATAAATAAAGTAAATGCTTAAGCTTAATGACTTATTTATTGGATGCGAGTGAAAATAATGGAAAATGTTCAATCACAAAGCGTACAAATTGGTTATGATAAGAGGTCTCTTGTACAAAGACCCTTAATTAATCGAAATGGTGCTATGAAAACAGACGAACCCAATCCAATAGCAGATGAACTAGCTGCATTAATGATGAAAGTAGCTAACAATCGATGCAAAACCTCTTTTGCTAAGCTTTTTTCACATTTTTCCCCAAAAATTAATTCTTTTGGGGTTCAACGTTTAAGCACACAAGGCTTAGCCATGGACTTAGTACAAGAAACCATGACTCGAGTGTGGACCAAAGCTCATCTATACAACGTTGATAAAGCAGCGGTAAGTACTTGGGTGTTTACCATTATGCGCAATCAATGTTTTGATATGCTTCGTAAAGTACAACATAACCGTGAAGATTCATTCGGTGATGATATTTGGCCTTTATTTGAGTCCGATGACGCTGAACATAATGATGAAGATTTTTTGTTATCGGCAACATTATTACAGCACGTGAAAGAGTTACCTCCTCTGCAGCGTCAAGTAGTCCAAGGCATCTATATGCAAGAGCTTACTCAGCAAGAGTTAGCAGATAAACTTAATATTCCAATCGGCACCGTTAAATCTCGGCTTCGACTAGGATTGGAAAAATTAAAAAGTTTTATGGAGAAACACTATGATTAATTACCACCCAGACCCGCATTTACTGTCTCTCCATGCTAAAGGCGAACTTCCACTGTCTATGTCGATGGCAATCTCTGCTCACGCCGAATTTTGCCAACATTGCCAACAGCAACTCGATCAAATGACGATTACCTTGTCTGACCAGCAATTTAATACAACTGCGGCACCTCAATCGGTTGATAGCACTGATAATAATCAGCTAGATGCATTGCTTGCCCAGTTCTTGAATTCAACCTTAGATACCTTAGAAGCTGCGCAACCTAATACCGACAATAGCATTGAAGATAACAGTGTCAGCATTAAAGGTCATCATTACCCACTGCCAAGAGTTTTTCGTAAAAAAATTAACGCTTCTTGGCAAGGTATTGGCAAAGTCAGTCGTTTACGACTCGATACCGGTGAGCCGCAAGCAAGAGCAAGCTTGTTACACATAGCTGCTAATGGTGAGATCCCTGAGCATACTCATAAAGGTGCAGAACTGACCTTACTACTCGCAGGAGAGTTCAGCGACTGTTACAACACTTATAAACCTGGTGATTTTATGTTGCTCGACAAAGAACATCAACATTCTCCTAAAACACTTGAAGGCTGTTTGTGTTATACCATTGTTGATGCCCCTTTATATTTTACTAAAGGCATAAGTAAGTTATTAAATCCAATTGGCGATTTACTTTATTAATCATTGGTTTATTAATTTAAAATCGTAATATCAAATGTGATAAACGGATAAATTCAGTCTATCTTCAGGTTATTAACAGTGAACTTAGCCTTTGTTTTGCTAGCAAGGTATATTGAATCATCAATTGCTGAAGTTCTGGGCCAATGCTACGCATCTAGAGTTATAGGTGCGGTTTAATAAACGTTTATTATTCCGTTTTGAAGTTCCTTAGCTTAATTTGTTTCAGTAAACAAAGTTAAGCTAGGGTGGTTTAGACATGATTAGTGCATAGCTGGGCTTACGTTGTTAACACCGTTAGGTAGAGCATAAGTGATGAGCATGCTCATCATCTATTTTTACAAAATGTCCGCATCACAGGCTATTTTAAGTATAAACAACCGCACAGCTGGCCCCATTGCTTATTTTTTAATCGAAATGAGCTTTAATTTGATTAAAATTTGAAAAAGACTATTGCCATATGCAAACACTCAGTATATTATCCATGCAGATTTAGTTTTCTTGTTAATTTTGGTTACCTACCTGTAAGTCTGCTCAACTTCACTTCGTAAATAAACCCAAGACAAGCTTATGTTCATCGTTTTTGATTTTCAATTGATCTATGTTGATACGATAATTTCTATCCACGTAATCTTGCTGTCATAAAACTATGTTCAACTTACAAAATTAAGTGCCACTTGTATCAAGTGCCTTAAGGTTATGTCACAACATCAATGTTGCTGACACAAAGTAGACCTTAATCAACTATTGACATAACAACACTTGATTAGTGAGTAAAAGATAGGGTAAGTTAAATCTCGAAACATTAATCTTTCGCAACACTAAAAAATGCCAAGGATATTTTATTGAACAATTGTCTCACCTAATGGTGAATATATAAAAAGGAGTGTGACCAATGTCATACAACATGAATGGACACGAAATCTCAGTTAGCTTCCCGGTTAATTCTATTTCGTCAAACAAAAACTCAATTGCTTTTACCGACAGCTTAGGTAAAAACAAAAAGACCTTTTCAAAGCGCATTGAAGCAATGAACTTCATGAAATGGTTAATCTCTGCAAATAAGTAATATCCCTAACGCTAAGCGTTAATCATTTGCTCTGGTATTTAATAAACTCATTTCTCGGTATTCTCCTCTCAATTACCGATGTTTATTAAAACAGAGCAAAATGAATTACTACTTTACGACTACTCCAGTTCAAACCTCAGTCGAATAAGAACAAAAAACCTAACGAAACTCACACAAAACCCATTTTATCAATGAGTTAATTTTCTTAATCGTCGTAAATCTGACGAAAATTAGAGCGTGACTACGTTTTCGTTGTCATGAAGCGTTAATCGAATTTGAAAACTTTCGTAGATACCTTGGCAACATCGTTTTATTTCCTAATATCCCACCTTGATGTACATATAAAATATCAGTATTAGTCAACGTATTAGTCTTCAAATAATGTTGTAAGACTAAAAATCCGACAGGGTCATACAACAACTCAAATTCAATTCCAGACTGACATACGGTTTGCCACATATCAAAACAACGTTGCGATAATTTTCCAAAATGATATTTATGCCCATCACTAACAATGTGAGGATAATAAACTTCATCAATTAATTGTGAAAATTGCTGGCGTAAGTAATCATCACCGCCAACCGTGCTGCAGGTTAATACCTCAATGGTAAGTACTGGTGTTAATTGCAATTGAGCGAGCTGTTGTATTAGTTGCTTATTTAAATAAGCTGCTGTGGTGCCGGTACCAGAAGGTAAAAAAACCATGAGCTTAATTTGTTGTCTAATCTGAGCCCACTCAATAATTTCACTCGCAAGCTGCGCAATACCCGTTTCTGCGTATTCACAGCGCCCACCTTCAGGAATACACAGTAGATGTTGTTTATCGGCGTAAGTCGGAGTTGATAACATAATGTATTGCACAACATCATCTAAATGCATGCCGGCTATGTTATCGGCATATGGCAACTCAGCAACATTAATAATATTAGCCCCATTTTGTATCGCGGCAGCGTAATTGCCTTGGGGGTGTTGTAGTAAAAATTTGCTAATATGGCTAACGTAATAGTCAAATTGCCAGCCCTGCTGCTTAGCCAGCACAGATAATGAATACAAAGAGTTAGCTTGTGCAGAACCGGCCCCTACTAGGCGGGTCACATATGAATAATCATGATGCAAAAAATGATAAAACTTACGTGCTTTATTGCCACTGAAATCAGCATGCAATAAATCATCCCGCTTAATGTAGAGGGTGTGGCCGTCAAAGTTCATCGACTCTACTGGGCTTATCGAAAACATGTCTTCTCTCAATCAACTGTAATATGGGTATTTTAACTAAAAAATGATAATTCTCATCGATTCATTTGTATTAATTGTCAGACCTAACAGACACTCAATGTCGAAAATAACATTTAAACAATTAGAATCATAAGCTTATAATAATGGCATGATTATCGCTAGTTATCGCTATATAGTAATTAATATTGACTCTTGATAGGAATGAAAATGTCACTTTTACGCTTAATCTTTAATATTGCTTGGTTTTTAATGGGTGGATTTGTTATGGGCCTTGCTTGGTGGCTTGTGGGGGTACTGTGCTTTATCAGTATCATTGGCATCCCTTTTGGCAGAGCCTGTTTTGTTATTGGCGAATTAGCTTTTTGGCCATTTGGACAAGAAACCGTTAACCGCAAACACATTTCTGGCCAAGAAGATATTGGTACTGGCACACTAGGCTTAGTGGGTAATGTGCTATGGTTTTTATGTTTTGGGATTTGGCTCGCTATTGGTCATTTAGTGCATGCATTAGCCTGTTTCATCACCATTATTGGGATCCCCTTTGCGATACAACACATTAAGTTGGCCTTGTTAAGTTTAACCCCTATCGGGCAAACTATTATCGCGAAACCCACTTATTAATGACATGTGAACTGCCGCTATTCTTAATTACCGATAGCCTAATGCTATCGGTTTTTATTTGCCTAATAGCATCGACAACCTTTAATTGCCATTGACGCATTTTGGGCACACAAAAATTATTCAATCCCTTTAAGGACAGCTCAGACTAAATCGGCGCGATGACTTATAATCGTCTGAGCACTCAATGCTAATATCCCGATTAGTTAATCATCCGCCCTATTCCACCGAGTACTGAACCTTCACCTTGATCTTTACCGCCATTTGAAGGCGCATGAGCAATAATTCTGTCAGCCATACGAGAAAACGGTAAGCTTTGTAACCACACAGTCCCATGACCTTTTAAAGTGGCAAGAAACAGGCCTTCTCCGCCAAATACCATCGACTTTAACGAGCCTGCACGCTGAATGTCATAATCAATCCCGGGAGTAAATCCAACTAAACAACCCGTATCGACCCGCAAGGTCTCACCATGCAATTCTTTTTTTATCAGTGTCCCACCCGCATGCACAAACGCCATGCCATCACCTTTAAGGCTTTGTAGGATAAATCCTTCACCACCAAAAAACCCGGTTCCTAAGCGCTTATTAAATTTCATGCTCACTTGCGTGCCTAAGGCTGCCGCTAAAAAACTGTCCTTTTGACAGATAAGCTCGCCTTGATGTTGAGCTAAGTCTATCGCCAAAATGGTCCCCGGAAACGGCGCCGCAAAAGCCACTTTACGTTTCTGCTGGCCTTCATTGGTAAAGTGGGTCATAAAAATACCCTCACCGGAAATGGCCCGTTTCCCCGCACCAAGTAACTTACCAAAAAAACCAGATTCTAGCTCAGAGCCATCACCCATCTTGGCTTCAAAACCAATATCTTCTTCGACATAGGTCATGGCACCCGCTTCAGCAATCACAGACTCATTTGGGTCTAATTCAACTTCAACCAGCTGCATGCTAGAACCAATAATTTCATAATCTACTTCATGACTTTTCATGCTTATTTTCATTCCCTAAAAATTTATTTAATGTTTGCAATCGCCCAACATCGATAAGGCATTGCTCGATACGTATGATTTAAGGTAACAAAATGATCGGCGATTTAACATAACAATATATCAACATACTGGATCCACGTTGTATTATCTCTATGTTAGTTAATAGAATTATGCCAATGTTTACCCTAATCCGGCTCCACTTAACCCTGATTGTTGTTGCTGTTGATATCGAGCAAATTCTTGCAGAATAAGCTCGGTAAATAGTTGCCCTGCTCGCCCCAGCGGACGTTCAAGTGTGGACACTAATTGCGGTGTAAAACTAAAGCGGTTACCACCAATAAAATCAATCTCGATCAGTTGCCCTTGATGTAATTCTTCAGCAATTAAAAAATCCGGCATCCAACCAAAACCTAGACCTTTTAGTAAGGCATTTTTTTTCATGATAAAACCTGACAAATAAAATACTTTATCGCCGCCAAACTGCATTTCATCGCGGTCACGTTTACCAGGAGATGAATCTTCAATGGTTAACTCAACATGTTGTTGTAACTCGGGCAAACTAATGCCTTTTAACTGACTTAATGGATGTTGTGATGACGCCACTAGCACGCTGGTAATCGTAGGTAACGGTTTAGGATGATACGAGGGGCCAGTACGATAATCCTTGACCAACATTAAGTCTGCTTGGTCGCGCTCAAAGCGATGCTGTACGCCGCCTAAAAACTCCATATTAAGCTGCACTTTAGTGGGTATATTGTGTTCTGACATGCGCTTAAGCGCGGTCATGATCGGTTCCATCGGTAAAGCACCGTCTATCACTAACTCAAGCTTAGGCTCCCACCCCTGACTAAAACGACTGGCCAGATGTTCAATATTGGCTAAATGCTGCAGTAATCGTTGCCCTTCAGCCAGAATAACCTTGCCTTCAGGGGTTAATTCGGCGCGATAATTATCGCGGTTAAATAATGTGACCCCAAGATGTTGCTCTAATTTTTTAACTTGATAGCTAACCGCCGATTGCGCTTTATGTAAGCGCTCAGAAGCTTTCGAAAAACTTCCTTCTTCAACAAGCACTTGCAGTACATTAAAGGCATCAATATCTATTCGCATAAGATTTCCACTGTCTCGTTATTCGTACACTAATGTAAAGTTAACATAACAATCTAATAAATAGATTGAGTTAAGCTTTTTATTATTCTTTTTTTTGTTGATCTTTACCACTAAATTGTTAGTTAGATCACAAATTGATTTACCCAATGCGATTAGGCCATAACAATCAATACCAATCGTATTACAAACATCACGACACTCACAGTCGCTCCACCATAGGACAACCACATGCCATTCTATGTTAAGCAAGGTCAGATCCCGACCAAACGCCATATTGCCTTCGAAAAAGACAATGGTGAGCTGTATCGTGAAGAATTATTTTCAACTCATGGCTTTTCGAATATTTATTCGAATAAATACCATCACAATATGCCAACCAAAGCGATAGACGTTCAACCTTACTCGTTATCTCATGGTGAACAATGGCAAGACCCACTGATCCAAAATTACAAAATAGACTCGCGCCAAGCCGACTGCCAAGGCAACTTTTTCAGCGCCCGTAATAAAATCTTTTTCAATAATGACGTGGCGATGTATACCGCTAAAGTCACTGAAGACACCAAGGCGTTTTATCGCAATGCCTATGCTGACGAAGTGGTGTTTATTCACGAGGGTGAAGGACAACTACTCAGTGAATATGGGGTGATCAACACCCAAAAATGGGATTACCTAATTATTCCTCGCGGGACAACTTACCAGCTGAAATTTAACGATTATCAAAATGTGCGTTTATTTGTTATCGAATCATCGTCCATGGTGGAAGTGCCAAAGCATTTTAGAAACGAATATGGCCAAATGTTGGAGTCTGCTCCTTACTGTGAACGAGACATTCGTACGCCAACCTTGACTGATGCAGTGGTTGAAAAAGGTGAGTTTCCGTTAATGTGTAAATTCGGTGAGCGCTACCAAGAAATGACACTTCAATGGCATCCATTTGACTTAGTCGGCTGGGATGGGTGTGTGTATCCATGGGCATTCAACATTAGCGAATATGCACCTAAAGTAGGTAAAATTCATTTGCCGCCGTCAGAGCATTTAGTCTTCAGCGCCCATAACTTTGTTATTTGTAATTTTGTGCCACGTCCTTATGACTTTCACCCTAAATCGATTCCTGCACCTTATTACCATAACAACATCGACAGCGATGAAGTCTTGTATTACGTCGACGGCGATTTTATGAGCCGCACCGGTATTGAGGCGGGTTACATGACCTTACACCAAAAAGGTGTTCCACATGGGCCTCAACCTGGTCGCACAGAAGCCTCTATCGGCAAAAAAGACACCTACGAATATGCGGTGATGGTCGATACCTTCGCCCCACTAAATTTAACCTCTCATGTTAAAAATTGCATGAGTGATGATTACAACCGCTCTTGGTTAGAAAACTAAGATCACATTTATCTCTACCCCAAGTCACCTAAGAGTGATGACGTGTTGACATAAAATAGAGGAAGACAAAATGGCAAGCGAACTAAACCCACTGGGCCTGTTAGGCATTGAATTCACCGAATTTGCCAGTCCAGATACTGAATATATGCACCAAGTATTTATTGATTTTGGTTTTTCAATGCTAAAAAAAGCCAAAGATAATGACATTGTTTACTATAAACAAAACGACATTAACTTTTTATTGAATAAAGGCCGTGCAGGCTTTTCTGCTCAATTCGCCAAGTCTCATGGTCCGGCAATTTGTTCCATGGGTTGGCGCGTTGAAGATGCTAACTTTGCCTTTACAGAAGCGGTAGCTCGTGGTGCAAAACCCGCAGATGATGCCAATAAAGACATGCCATACCCGGCCATTTACGGTATTGGTGACAGCTTAATTTACTTTATCGACACCTTTGGTGAACAAAACAATATTTATCAAACTGACTTTGTCGATTTAGAGCAACCTGTCATCACGCCTGAGAAAGGCTTTATGGAGGTCGACCATTTGACCAACAATGTCTACAAAGGCACCATGGAAAAGTGGGCTAACTTTTATAAAGATATTTTTGGTTTTACCGAGGTACGTTATTTTGATATTAGTGGTGCGCAAACATCGCTTGTGTCTTATGCACTTCGTTCTCCAGATGGCAGCTTCTGCATTCCAATTAACGAAGGTAAAGGCAATAACAAAAATCAAATTGATGAATATTTGGGTGAATACAATGGCCCTGGCGTTCAACATCTGGCGTTCAGAAGTCGTGATATTGTCGCCTCATTAGATGCAATGGAAGATACCTCAATCCAAACACTGGATATTATTCCTGAATATTACGACACCATTTTTGAGAAGTTGCCACAGGTGACAGAAGATCACGATCGTATCAAGCACCATCAGATTTTGGTTGATGGTGATGAAGATGGGTATTTATTACAAATTTTCACCAAAAACTTATTTGGGCCAATCTTCATTGAAATCATTCAGCGTAAAAATAACCTCGGCTTTGGTGAAGGTAATTTTAAAGCGTTATTTGAATCCATTGAACGCGATCAAATCAAGCGCGGCGTGCTCTAGTTTTTAGACACTCAGTGATACATAAAAACCAGCAAAATGCTGGTTTTTATCATTTTAGCCTATTACACTCTGCCATCTATTTCGTTAACCAAAGAATTTTTCAATGCCAGATTACGCTGTACTCGCCGTTTTTATTCCGACGTTCTTTTTTGTCTCTATCACTCCGGGTATGTGCATGACGTTAGCCATGACCCTAGGCATGAGTATTGGCGTGCGAAAAACCTTGTGGATGATGTTGGGTGAATTAGTGGGCGTGGCCTTGGTCGCCATTGCAGCAGTACTTGGGGTTGCCAGCATCATGCTAAATTACCCGCAATTGTTCGACATTCTTAAGTGGGTTGGTGGTGCGTACCTTGGCTACATTGGCATTAATATGTGGCGCGCTAAAGGCAAAATGGCCATCATCACTGGCCTTGAAGTGAAAGCCAGTCGCATCAGTTTAATCAGCCAAGGATTTATTACCGCGATTGCCAACCCCAAAGGTTGGGCGTTTATGATTTCGTTATTACCGCCATTTATCAATGTCGATAATGCCGTAGGACCACAACTGGCGGTATTACTCGGTATTATTATGATAACCGAAAGCGTCTCTATGCTAGCTTATGCTAGTGGCGGTAAAAGCTTACGACTATTTCTAAGCCGGGGAGATAACATTCGCTTAATGAACCGTATCGCGGGAAGCTTAATGGTACTTGTTGGGATCTGGTTAGCACTAGGCTAACCCATACTGAACGACTCTATTTATCATTTATCATTTATCATTAGTCTTATACGGCAGTTGTTCGCACATTTGCTGCATATAAATATCAATGTGTGATTGCTCTTGCTCACAAAAATGGCCAATTGCCTCATTAAAGCCTTCATGGGCAATAAAATGGCTTGAGGTGGTTTTGACCGGGGAAAATCCTCGAGCCACCTTATGTTCACCTTGGGCACCTGCATCAAATACCGCTAATTTGTTGGCGATGGCGTACTCTATTCCTTGGTAGTAACAGGCTTCAAAATGCACCCCATCACATTCGGTTAATGCTCCCCAATAGCGGCCAAATAAATGCGTACCTGAAACAAAGTACAGTGCCGATGCGACTAATTGTCCTTCAATATTTTCAATCATTAATAACCGTATTGACGCTCCCATCGTTGCCGCTATCTGTTCAAAGAAAGCTGGCGATAAATAACCTGTGTGACCAGAACGCTTTAAATAAGTATTTTGATAACAGCGAACAAAACCCTGCCACTGTTCACTAGTGGCCTTGTCGCCATCAACAAAGCGAAACGCTAGCTGTTGTCTTGCTAAGGTTCGCTCTTTGAGGATGTTTTTACGTTTACGAGAGGTTAATGTACCAAGAAAGTCCGTAAAATCAACGTAACCTTGGTTGTGCCAATGAAACTGGCAACCAACCCGTTCCATTACCCCGGCTTGTGTCAACTGTTGCTGTTGATCGGGCGTGGTGAATAAACAATGCCAAGATGACCAATTGTGTTTAATTACCGCTTGCGACAAGTAAGTTTGAATATGGCCAATAAGCTGTTGCTGCTCGAGGGTTGAAAGCTCGGAATTGAAGCCTATACGCTGACCCGTTGTGGGTGTAAATGGAATGCTGCTCACCAGTTTGGGATAATAGTCTATATTATGGCGCTCATACGCTTCAGCCCAAGCCCAATCAAACACATACTCGCCCCAAGAATGAGTTTTAAGATAGAGCGGCATCAATGCCACAACATTATCCGCATCCATCACCATAAGGTGCATAGGTGTCCAGCCCGTTTCGGCGCTAACACATCGGCTCATTTCGAGTGCAGATAAATATTCATAACGTGTAAAAGGATGTTCCACGCCAAAAAAGTCATGCCATACTTTACTGTCTATATCACTAATATTGTTAATAAACTTATATTTATAAACTCGTGCTTGTGTTTTTTTCACCCACACTGTCCCTATTATCAATAATGCTCTAGGCCTAAAAACTCATACCAATTATTGCTCTCATGTGGCATGTTCTATCACAGTATCTTCTCAATACACACCAAGGATTGATCGTGACTCGACTCCCTAAATTAACACCGCTTTTTTTGAGCACCGCATTAACACTGACACTTTGTTATCCTGCGCTTCATATTGCTGACAGCCAAGCAAACGAAACATCCATTTTTAGTGAAATGGCAACGGCTCAGCCAATCTATGCTAAGCATGGCATGGTTTCAAGCCAAGAAGCATTAGCAAGTCAAATTGGCGTTGATATTTTGAAACAAGGAGGTAATGCCGTTGATGCTGCTGTGGCAGTGGCATACGCGCTTGCAGTGACATTACCTCGTGCGGGTAATATCGGTGGTGGCGGTTTTATGCTGGTGCATATAGCGGAGCAAAATAAAACCATTGCCATCGATTACCGTGAAACCGCACCGGCAAAAGCCTATAAAGATATCTTCCTTGATGAGCAAGGCAATGCCGTCGATAAACTCAGTCGTGAACATGGTTTAGCCGTTGGTGTTCCTGGCACCGTGATGGGGATGGAACTTGCGTTAACGCAATATGGCACCATGAGCATGAAACAGGTTATTGCCCCTGCCATGAAGTTAGCCATAGACGGTATTTCGGTAACCTCTGATTTATCAAACTCTCTTAGTGGCCTTAAGTCACGGATCACCCAATGGCCAAGTTCAGCAGAAATTTTCTACCATGGTGACGGCAGTAATTACCAAGTCAATGAGATCTTTAAACAGCCAGAATTAGCCCATTCATTATCGTTAATCGCAGAAAAAGGCAGTAAAGGATTTTATCAAGGCGAAACCGCGGAAAAAATTGTTACTGCTGTTACCAATGCCGGCGGCATGATGAGTCTTACGGATCTTGCAAACTATAAAGTCGTTGAACGTGAGCCTGTACGAGGTCATTACCGTGGTTATGAAGTGGTCTCTATGCCACCACCCTCTTCAGGCGGCATTCATATTATCGAAATGCTCAAAGTACTCGAGCAATTCCCCATTGATAAATTAGGCCACAATAGCGCAGATACTTTGCATCTTATGGCCGAAACCATGAAATATGCCTATGCTGATCGTAGTGAGTATTTAGGCGACCCAGATTTTGTCTCAGTCCCCATGAAACAATTGATAAGCCCTGAATACGCTAAAAATATAGCCAGTAAAATATCCATTAATAAAACCACACCCAGCAGCGAAATTAAACCCGGAAAACTGGCTCCATATGAGAGCGATCAAACCACTCACTTTTCGATTATCGATAAATGGGGCAATGCGGTTGCTAATACTTATACCCTTAACTTTAGTTATGGCTCAGGCCTAGTCGCTAAAGGTACGGGTATGTTATTAAACAATGAAATGGATGACTTTTCGGCTAAACCTGGTACACCTAATGGTTATGGGTTAATTGGTGGTGAAGCTAATGCAGTAGAAGGCAATAAACGTCCTCTTAGTTCAATGAGCCCAACGATTGTGATGAAAGATGGTAAGCCATATATTGTCACCGGCAGCCCAGGTGGTTCGCGCATTATTAATATTACCCTACAAATGATCATGAACGTCATCGACCATAAGTTGAATATTGCTGAAGCGACAGCCGCTGCGCGTATGCATCATCAATGGTTACCCGATTTTATTTGGGTAGAACATACATTAAATCGCGATACCATTTCATTACTTGAAGCAAAAGGTCACAAAGTCAAAGTAGGAAATGCGATGGGCAGTACCCAATCAATAATGATGACAGAACAAGGTCTTTTTGGGGCGTCAGATCCAAGACGTTCAGGTTCTGCCGCCATCGGTTACTAAAATGCTCAGTATTTACCTATAAAAATGATAGCGGTTTTTATTAATCTAAAACCGCTATCATTAATGACAAATATCCAGAACAAATAACCAGAACAAATAAACAGAACAAATAAACAGAACAAATAAGTTATAGCTCAACTCGGCCTTTATTGGATTAATTTGACTCAAGATAAATAGCTTAATAATAATTTTATGACTCTAACAATCCTATTAATTCTGACCATATATACACTCGCCATGATCAACCATCACTAAAACACAAATATATTGAATAATGACAACGAGTTCGACAATAAAAAATCTCCAAAGATCTGCGGGTATGAGTCATGAGCATTTTAATGCAGTAAGCATTAGTTTTCATTCGCAGGGTTAAGTGCCGTGGTTGGCTCAATATTAATGGCGTTAGTGATGACGTCGGCTGCAGTTGAATCAGTGGCTGTTGCGACTGCCTCTTTTGGCATAACACTTGATGGGCTTAGCATATACCTAGCTAACCATGCGGTAAGTGGAATAGTCAGTACAATACCGACGCTGCCCGCGAGCGCATGGATAATTGCCAATGCGATAACTGGGGTATTGATAAACTGAGTCAGAGGCATGTCTAAACCCCAAACCATCATAATCGTGGTGAGAGAGCTGCCTGCAAAAGCCAAGATTAACGTATTCGTCATGGTGCCCATGATATCTCTACCAATATTCATACTAGCCCGCATCAACTGAGTTGGTGAGAGTTTTGGGTCGGTAATCCTAAGCTCGTTGTAAGCAGAGGCAATGGAGATGGCTACGTCCATAACCGCACCTAATGCCGATATCATAATGGCGACGAACATTAACCAGCGCACCTGCAGTACTTGATTGGATATATAGATAACATCCTCACCTTTATCTAGGTATATACCCGACAGGTGGGCAAATTCCCCGAAGACTTGCGCCATGATGCCTGCTGCAATAACCCCCAACAAGGTGCCACCCATAGCGCAAAAACTTTTGCGGTTATAACCTGAAACTAAGATAAAATTAACCACGATTTTGATACCCATCAAAATAATGGTGATAGGCACCGGATTAAATCCTGCGAAGATGCTGGGTATAAGCACCCCTATAATAAGCGCCGCGGTGAAGTAAAGTGACACGATTGAGTGAAATCCCTCTTTCTTACCAAAGGAGAGTAATAGCAGTACAAAGGAAAATCCCATCCAATAGATGGCCGTTGAGCGCTTGTGGTTGTAAGCCCAATAGACTTTCTCTCGTCCGGTAATACGGATCATCATGATAAAGACATCACCTTGCTCAACCAGCACGTTGTGTTGGCGGCTAAGAGGATTTTGAATTTCGACTATCTTACCGGTTTCTGGACCTTCTAATATTTCCGCATTAAAGACTTGTTTACCCGTTAATATCGAAGGCACCCTAAGATCGGGTGCTAGTTCGTTGCTCACAACATCGGTCACTATGGCTTCAACAAAACTCTGTTGCAATGATGATTTTGCTTTAAAGTTTTCACTCAAGCTGGGGGAAAAATAAAATATCATAGTTGAGATGAAGGTGATTAGGATGGCAAAGCGGTAGTCTTTTAACATAGGCAGTCTTTCATTAAAAAGCCTCAATAAAGTGAGTATGGTTAATATCAATTCAATTACATTCAAATTTAGCAATAGGCTTTGTTAACAAGGGCGTTCTTTAAAGCTTATTGCTAAACGTTAATATATTTCTGCAAATTTTGAAGCGAGTGTTATTTGGAGCTAGAGCGGATAAAGACCCGTTGCAGGGCCTTTATCAATGACATTTTTAGATTATGGAGCTTCTACGCAACCTTCATATACTTTATCTTGATCTGCATTATCCTTGTTAGGATTAGCAAAGTAGCTAGAAGCATCGTTGAAGTTTACTGAGTGAAGAATCCCTGGGTATTTAGGGTTTTCAGGATCAATCTTGACACAGATCTCCTTATTCACAAGCTGAGTCCAAAGTGCTTGACCAGCGCCTTTATCAGTACGAGCGAGTGTAATGGCACCATTGGCTTGGTACTGCTTAAACTCCCAGTTGTTGTTGATGTAATCTCCAGCATTAACCGCCTTATTGGTTAGCACGAATCCAGTTAGCATGTCACGAATGGCGTAAGTAGTTTCGTTGACAGAGTCGTAGAATTTATCTTCTCCAGTGTCAGACACCCAACCATATTTCTTCACTTGAGAACCGTATCGGTAACTGTTAAGTGCTAATTTATAAGTTGCATTAGGATCAAATGGCTCACCATTGATTTCAGAAATATCAATGCGGCTACCTTCATTGGTGACCTTATAATTCTCGTCCATGGTGAGTACATCGCCAGTGAGATCGACCACGAAGTTAATCTTGCCATCGAACTGATCATAGTTATATGACTTCGCGCCCTTACGGAATGAGACCGTAATGTCACCATCCTTGTATGGGTTGAAATAGCTGTATGACCATTCCATATAGCGTTTTAGATTTTCACCAGTAATATTGACACCTATTAAGGTGTTATCGTACTTGTACAAACGGGTAGAATCTTTCTTAGCGTAATCTTGACCGTCAATAAGGTTTGAACCATCAGAGAATAGCGATGCTGCCGAAATATCAGCGCCTGATTGTTGTAACTGAATCGCGTTGATGAAATCCATTAGCGGGGTATCTTGTACTTTGGCTGTATGGATAGTGGTATAGAGTCTGCCTACCTCGTTGTTGATATCTTCATGAACCGCTTCATCAGCGCCGCCACCAGGGGTAAACACACCGACGACTTTACCAATCACTTCCTGCGCGTCAGTTTTAGCCATATCATCGACATATTGATACTGAGCACTTATATCGGTATCTTGCTCAATATTATATGTAGAAATATTCGCGAGTGTGGTATCCACCATCTCCCATTTGCCAGCAGCGTTCTTTTTAAGTTTGATATCAGCTTTGGCTAACGCAGAGCCCCATTTACCGGGTTCGATAATCTTAACGCTGTTTGTGCGATTAGATTCATCATAAACACCCGCAAGGGTTTTATCTTCCGCTGAGTGTTTTCCTTCTGCCGAAATATCTTGAGTAACAATATCGGCCCCAACCTCACTTTTAGTGATGCTTTCAATATAGGTTGCGTGCTCGTGGCCTGCGATAATAACATCGAATTGATCTGCCATAGCAGCAGCAATTTTGTAAACACCAGTGCCGCCACCAGAAGTTCTGCCTAGGTGGAAAGCACCAACAATAACATCAGGGTGATGCTTTGCTATCAATGTATCAACAGCCGCTTGGGTTGATGCTAATTCTTCATCAAACTTTAGACCTTTGAAGTGATCCGGAGCTGAAGCTTCCCAGTTGGGTATATTTGAAGGTGTTAGACCTACAATAGCCACTTTAGCGCCGTCGACTTCAAATACTTGAAAAGAGCGGATGTAATTAGTGCTACTCTCTTCCCACTTGATGTTGCTTGATACCACGGCACCGTTGAAGTGAGCAAGGTTACGATCAATAAACTCTCTTTCAAAGTTGAATTCGTGGTTGCCAGGAACCCATAAATCATAATCTAAGGCGTTAAGTGTTGAAACAACTGGATGGGTTGGATGATCATTGAATAGCTGTGCAGAGTTACCTTGAACGGTATCACCGATATCAATCAAGATCATGTTGTTGGTTTTGGCTTTTTCTTCTTTAAGTAGAGTGGCTATACGTGTTAGGCCTGCATCTTTGTCTTCACCATCGATAGCATAGTCATAACCAAAGAGACGCCCGTGTAAATCGGATGTCGCAGCGATGGTAATCGTCACTTCACTAACATCTTGAATTGCACTTTTTACGATGATATCGGGTGTATTTGATAACGTCTTACCTTCAGCAACCGTAGACGAAATAGCACTATCTATCGGTTTATCAACGTAAACAATCTCGTCATCACCATTACAAGCGGTTAGTCCAAGTGCAGCAGAAATCACTACCGCTAATACTTTCTTATTTAACATATACATTACTCTTAAATTTGTCATTTAACCCCAGAAGACAATCCCTTCTGCCCTTTGTCAGCCTATTGTAATTATCCGTTTGACGTATTGTTCGCCATAGCTGACTAGTGTTCGAGTATAAGAACGCCACGCTTAAATAACGTGATATAGTGCAAATACTCTAGTTAATAGGAGTGGCTGGATCACAATTCTGCAATCCATTTTGGAATATCGGATAAAAACAAAGCAGTAAATATTTTGAATTAGGCATTGACTTAGTCAAACGCCAAATTGAAGAAAAATTGACCATGATTCATGAAAAATCAAGTGCTAAAGCACATCCTACCTGCGACAATGCGAATAAATAAGCCTTCGTTGAAGCTGAAGATAACTTACGTGACGCGGTTGAAATCGAACACAAGAGCACTATCGAGTCCTTAAACCAACCTATTGGCGTTGTTGTGGCAAGCATGTAATGGTTTTTAACCTTGGTGCATGATGACCCAAGAGCTAAAGTTATCTCTAATGCTCAAATAACACGAGCGCAGTTCAAGGCCGGAGGACGTTATGTTGAAGGCGATACAAGCTAATAGGTACAAAAAGAGGAAGGTGACCTGTCTTACAAGAACGTGACTTAGCGACAATATTATTTGTCGTGGCATCAAATAACACTGTGCGTTTAGGGGGGATTTTCTGGTACCCGTTCTGACCACATAGTGCTTGAACGACCAGATACCAACCATGATGCATGATCACATGATATGACTAAGCAATCACAACTAAATGCGATTGGCGGATATGATCGGATCGTTGACCCGTCAGCTGATTATAACTGGGATTTTAACCCTATCGACAATGCAACTATTACATTAGACATTCGTTTTGAAACTCAATACAGCGATGTTGCCGACAAGTTTGTTAGTAATAATCAACAAGGCTAAATGGCGGAGTGGCCGAAACCCGCTGACATTTAGCCGGCTTTGCACTCTATAGGATTGATTTAACCACTGCCTCGGTAGCAAAACGGTCTGTTTAAACCTATAAAAAAGCGCGTTATGCGCCTTTTTATTTTTGTGACCTCACAACCTAGCCCAACAATTCTCGTTCAAACAACTATTGTTCAAACAATTTGGCCATTTTTTTAATATGCACTAATGACACTTGATGTTGGTTTCGTTGCGCACAAAGTTGTTGATGCTTATCGTCATTTGGATGTCCCACCAGCACTAGGTTAACCTTATACCCTAACGCTTTCGCAGCCGCCTCGTAAGCTATAAACTCCCACTTCGCGATATTGGTATTATCACAAATAACCATAGGCTCATTACGCGCTAATGCCTGAATAAATGCCGTTAAATTAGCCTGATGATATTGCGCTAATTTTTGCGGAATAAAGCGATATTTCCCTTGCTGATAAAAATAGCTATCTGTTGAGAACAGGCCATACTGACGGATATGAATCGCCTGTTCAACGCCTTGAGAAACAATAAATTGTTCAACCCAATAAGACTTACCACTGCCTGGTAGGCCCCGCATAATAATCACTAACTTGGTTTGGATGGCATCTCCAGCAATCGAATTAACCAACACGTCACTCACTGCCAATCACTTTACCCGCTAAAATATCTTCAACTAGCTGAGGTAAAATCTCACCCGCTTTACCGGTAAAGTGATATTGAAACTGGCTATGACGATCTGCTGGATCTAGATTAACTTCCGCGGTTTGAGCACCATGATGGTTGGCACTGTCGACAAAGCCTGCCGCCGGATAAACCGTACCAGAGGTGCCAATAGCAATAAATAAATCACAGTGGTCTAACGCATCGTGAATTCTATCCATACCAAAAGGCATTTCCCCAAACCACACAATATGTGGCCGTAAACGTTTCGCAGGAATACAACAAGTGCAACAGTTGTCCACACCAAAAGGCTCACGTAATACAAATGTTTGTAATGATTGTGGACAACGGCCTTTTGCTAATTCACCGTGCATATGCAGTAAACGTTTGGACCCAGCTCGCTCATGTAAATCATCAACATTTTGGGTGATCACTAGCAATTCACCCGTAAATTCTGCTTCAAGTTTTACTAATGCCAAATGTGCAGCATTAGGCGCAACCTCGCCACTGTTTAATTGCTGCCTACGGGTATTATAAAACCGCTCGACTAACTCTATATCTCTGGCATAGCCTTCTGGGGTGGCAACATCTTCAATATGATGCTGTTCCCACAAGCCATGTTGATCTCTAAATGTGCTCATACCCGACTCAGCTGAAATACCTGCGCCGGTCAGCACGACAATTTGCCGGTACATTGTTTGTCCTTTATTGTGATGGTGTAACATAGAATGTCATTAACGTTTAATAACCATATCAAAAATACGCTCTCACGTTACAAAATGTTGTCATTCGACGGTCAAAAAATTCACATAAAATTCATTTTGTTGATGCCATAATAATAGCGGATAGCAAAATAGACACAATAATCCCTTAGTATAAGTAAGCTTATTGAGAGATCCTTAACAAATAATATCAACTTAAGTGGGTGTTTTACTAAATAATCTCCATATAGGTTGATAAAGCACCTTAAGAGGTTTATGTTTTTAAACTCAAGACATATAATGATTAGATTATCCACCGATGAACCGATTGGTTCTGCAATCAAGAGATTAGCAATGACAGATGGAAATCAAGCGCTCAAAAAAGCCGGATTAAAAATAACTCTGCCGCGAGTTAAAATTCTAGAACTGATGCAAGAACCAGAAAATCAGCACATCAGTGCAGAAGACTTATATAAAAAGTTACTCGAAATAGGTGAGGAAATTGGCCTTGCTACTGTATACAGAGTATTAAACCAGTTCGATGATGCAGGCATTCTAAATCGTCATCATTTTGAAAGTGGTAAAGCGGTGTTTGAAATGTCAACTCAACAACACCATGACCATTTGGTATGTTTAACATGTGATAAAGTTATTGAGTTTTCTGACGACGTAATTGAACGTCGTCAAGACGAAATCGCCATGCGTCATAATATCAAGCTGACTCACCATAGCTTGTACCTTTATGGTCATTGCACCAATGATACATGTGATCACGCTGACGAATAGTCAATATATGGGCAGCAAAGAAACCAGCAAATTTGCTGGTTTTTTATTGGTTAACATTTATCATAAGCTTCCAAAATTAAGTTAAAGCAATAATGTCAGCCATAAACTAAAACTAAGCACTGATAACAAGGTCGATAATACCACCGTGCTACCTAAGGTTGATTCATGCTGCTTAAGTTCTGTAGCTATCAGATAAGCGTTCACGCCAAGCGGAGAAGCACTCAATAACACCAACATCGCAGTGTTCTGAACCGCTAGCTGAAACACAAAATGCGCCATCATATACACTAACGCTGGCAATAAAATAATTTTTAAGCTGCTTGCCATTAATGCTAAACGCCAATGCTCACCTATTCGATAGAAACTTAAATTAGCGCCTAAAACAAATAATGCACATGCTAATGCAGGTTTGGCTAATAATGCCAAGCCATCATTAAGCTGCTCCCCCAAGTTAAGATTTAAGGCATTCGCTAGAATACCTAGCCCAATACTCATCACCACCGGATTCAGTGCCATGGAACGAGCGAATCGTCGCCATGAAAACCCTTGGCATTGTGCTCGTGCAGCTAAGATAAAAGTCAGCGCGAACAAGGTGGCGCTATGAAAAGTAATGATCATAAATACCTGCCCTATCATAGCTTCACCTAATGCTGCGGTAATAATCGGCAAGCCGACCAACACAGTATTGGAATAACTGGCACCTAATGCAAATACCGCACTGGCGTCACGTCCTTGCAGTGCTACAGGGCTAAAGTGGCGATTAATGCGATAGCCTATGGCAAACACCAACAGTACGGGTAAATAAAAAGCCAACAACGCAAATGGATCAATACTTTGTGCTAACGGTGCTGCCAGCATATTGATGAATAAAAACGCCGGAATACTGACATAAAAAGTGAATTTGCTAATCCCCGCAATGTGTTCTCTATTAAAAAAACCCGCACGCGTTAACACATAACCTAGAGCCACCATAAAAATCAATGGAAAAATAATACTAACAATGGTCATAAATAACCTCAGCCCGGGATAATAAACGGTTATCAAACAGTTCTTTGTGCAGCTAACTTCCTTGTATTGAGTTGCAATAGACTCGCTATTGACGCAGCCATTAACAGGTAAATTCATCTTGTTAGCAAACAAATGGCAAGTTTGAGTTGGAATATGTGGAGGTATTCTGCCTTTTAGCCATTCATCCCATCTCTTAACCAGAATTAAGATTAAGCATGCTTATAAATTCAGCTAACAACCAGATAGAATTAACAAGATAACCGATCATTCAAGGTTAAAAAAGCAACAAAAAAGGCGCCTAAGCGCCTTTTTTCAGGAAGATAAAATATTACCAGCCTGTTTTAGTTCGTAGTGCTTTACCGATGTCAGCTAAAGAGCGAACAGTCGTTACACCAGCAGCCTCTAAAGCCGCAAACTTATCAGCAGCAGTACCTTTACCGCCAGCGATTATTGCGCCAGCATGGCCCATACGCTTACCTTCTGGTGCAGTGACACCAGCAATGTAAGACACAACAGGCTTAGTGACGTGTGCTTTGATGTATTCAGCCGCTTCTTCTTCAGCCGTGCCACCGATTTCACCGATCATCACAATCGCTTCTGTCTGTGGATCGTTTTGGAACATTTCCAATACGTCGATGAAGTTAGTACCAGGAATAGGGTCACCACCAATACCGACACAAGTCGATTGGCCGAAACCTTCATCAGTTGTCTGCTTAACCGCTTCGTACGTTAATGTACCAGAGCGAGAAACAATACCGACTTTACCAGGCTTGTGAATGTGACCAGGCATAATACCAATCTTACATTCACCCGGAGTGATAACACCTGGGCAGTTAGGACCGATCATGCGAACGCCAGTTTCTTCTAGCTTCACTTTCACTTCCAGCATATCAAGTGTAGGGATGCCTTCAGTGATACAAACGATTAGCTCAATACCAGCATCGATGGCTTCAAGGATAGCGTCTTTACAAAATGGTGCCGGCACATAGATAACCGTTGCCGTTGCACCTGTTTGAGCGACTGCATCTTTAACAGTATTAAATACTGGAAGACCTAGGTGAGTTTGACCACCTTTCCCAGGAGAAACACCGCCAACCATTTGTGTGCCATAGTCAATTGCTTGCTCAGAGTGGAAAGTACCCTGACCACCAGTGAAACCTTGACAGATCACCTTGGTATCTTTGTTAATTAAAACAGACATTATTTGCCCTCCGCAGCTTTAACAACTTGCTCAGCCGCGTCAGTTAGACTTGTTGCCGCGATGATATCAAGACCAGACTTAGCTAATACTTCACGACCTAATTGGGCGTTAGTACCTTCAAGACGAACAACCACTGGCACTTTAACGCCAACTTCTTTGACCGCACCGATAATACCTTCAGCGATCATATCGCAACGCACGATACCACCGAAAATGTTAACTAATACCGCTTTAACATTGCTGTCAGAAAGAATGATCTTAAAGGCTTCAGCAACACGTTCTTTGGTTGCTCCACCGCCAACGTCTAAGAAGTTAGCTGGCTTGCCGCCATGTAAGTTTACGATGTCCATTGTACCCATCGCTAGGCCGGCACCGTTAACCATACAACCTACGTTACCGTCTAAAGCAACATAGTTTAATTCAAATTTAGCCGCGTGCGCTTCACGTGCATCATCTTGTGATGGATCGTGCATTGCTTTGACTTTTGGTTGACGGAATAATGCATTACCGTCGATACCAATTTTGCCATCTAAACAATGAAGGTTACCTTCAGAGGTGATCACCAGTGGATTGATTTCTAATAACGCGAAATCATAGTCGTTAAACATGTTTGCTAGACCCATGAAGATCTTAGTAAACTGCTTCATTTGCGTTGGGTTTAACCCTAACTTGAAACCAAGATCACGAGCTTGATAAGCTTGAGGACCGGTTAGCGGATCAATGATAGCTTTATGAATAAGTTCTGGCGTTTCTTCAGCCACTTTTTCAATTTCAACACCACCTTCAGTCGACGCCATAAACACAACGCGACGGCTGCTTCGGTCAACAACTGCACCTAAGTACAATTCATTGGCAATGTCAGTGCAGCTTTCAACGAGAATTTTAGCCACTGGCTGACCTTTAGCGTCAGTCTGGTAAGTAACTAAGTTCTTGCCTAACCAGTTTTCTGCGAATGCTCTGATTTCGTCTTTACTGCTGGTAACTTTAACGCCACCTGCTTTACCACGGCCGCCAGCGTGTACTTGACACTTAACAACCCATAAATTTCCGCCAATGTGGCCTGCTGCTTCTACTGCTTCTTGAGCAGTATCACAAGCAAAGCCTTCAGAGACTGGTAAACCATATTCGGCAAATAAAGATTTTGCCTGATACTCATGCAAATTCATGATGATCTATCCATATACTTCAAATCAAATCCAACTGGCTCAATATGAGCCAGCGACGAGGGTTTATCTACTGACTTATAGATCAAGTAGCAGACGAGTTGGATCTTCTAAGAAGTCTTTAATCGCGACTAAGAAGCCAACTGACTCACGGCCATCAACAATACGATGATCGTAAGAGAGTGCTAGGTACATCATAGGCAGGATTTCAACCTGACCATTGACTGCCATTGGGCGATCTTTAATGGCATGCATGCCCAAGATTGCGCTTTGTGGCAGGTTCAAAATAGGCGTCGACATTAATGAACCAAAAACGCCACCGTTAGTCACTGTGAAGTTACCGCCCGTCATGTCGGCAACAGACAACTTACCGTCACGGCCTTTAATCGCTAACTCACGTACCGCTTTCTCAATTTCAGCTAGGTTCATGGTATCGGTATCACGTAATACTGGTGTCACCAGACCACGAGGTGTCGATACTGCAATGCTGATATCAAAATAGTTGTGATACACAATGTCATCACCGTCCATAGACGCGTTAACTTCAGGGAAACGTTTTAATGCTTCAGTTACGGCTTTGATATAGAAAGACATAAAGCCTAAACGAATACCATGGCGCTTTTCGAAGATTTCTTGGTACTGTTTACGAATATCCATGATTGGCTTCATGTTAACTTCGTTAAACGTGGTTAACATTGCCGTTGAATTTTTTGCTTCTAAAAGACGTTTCGCGATGGTTTTGCGAAGACGTGACATAGGAACACGCTTCTCACTACGACCTTCTAGTGGTGCTACCGGTGCTACCGGGGCAACAGGCGCAGCTTTAGCCGGTGCTGACTTAAGGAATGCATCAACATCGTCCTTAGTCACACGTCCACCCACACCAGAACCTTTAATTTTACTGGCATCAAGATTATGCTCAGCAATAACACGACGAACCGATGGGCTTAATGCATCATTAGACTCCTCAGCAGCAGTTGCGGTAGTTGCGGCGGCAACAGGCGCTGATGCTTCAGCTTTAGTCACTTCTTGACCTGACACCACACCAGCGACAAAGTTAGCAATCACTTGTTCACCTAAAACAGTGTCACCTTCTTGAAATAACAATTCAGAGATTGAACCATCTTCTGGCGCAACCACTTCTAACACAACTTTGTCAGTCTCGATATCGACTAAGTTTTGATCGCGAGTCACCTGCTCACCAGGTTTAACATGCCAAGTAGCAATAGTTGCATCAGCAACAGATTCTGGTAATACGGGTACCTTAATTTCGATACTCATGGAAAACTTCCCTTATATAAATTATCTATTACGACAGTTTTAATGCGCTATTTACTAATGATTCTTGCTGATGTATGTGCAACCCTGGATAACCACATGCTGGCGCAGCAGAAGCTTCACGACCGGCATAAGTTAATTGAGCGCCTGCAGGAATATTAGCCCAGAAATGATGCTGACTACAGTACCATGCACCTTGGTTTTGTGGCTCTTCCTGACACCAAACAAAATCAGTAACATGTTGGTATGTAGCTAATGCCGCACGTAATTCCACATCAGGAAACGGATACAACTGCTCAACACGAATGAGGGCAACATTGTTCACATTCTCTTTGCGACGTTTTTCAAGTAACTCGAAATAGACTTTGCCGCTGCAAAATACAACGCGGTCCACTTGGCTGGCGTCTAAGGTATCAATCTCACCAATAATATTTTGGAAAGTGCCTTGTGCAAGCTCTTCTAAGCTAGAGACAGCTAATGGATGACGCAGTAAAGATTTAGGCGACATAACCACTAACGGACGACGCATTGGGCGCACAACCTGACGACGCAACATGTGATAAACCTGCGCCGGTGTTGATGGCACACACACTTGCATGTTGTGGTTAGCACATAATTGCAAGAAACGCTCTAAACGGGCACTCGAGTGCTCTGGACCTTGACCTTCATATCCATGAGGTAACAGCAACGTCAGACCGCATAAACGGCCCCACTTTTGCTCTCCAGATGATAAGAATTGATCGATCACCACTTGGGCACAGTTGACGAAATCGCCAAACTGCGCTTCCCAGATGTTTAATCCACCCGGTTCAGTAGTCGCGTAGCCGTATTCAAATGCCACCACTGATGCTTCAGATAATACCGAGTCAATAATGTCGATTGGCGCTTGTTCATCAGCCACATTACGCAAAGGTAAATAGGTGGTGCCGTCTTTCTGGCTATGTAAAATAGCATGACGATGGAAGAATGTGCCGCGACCAGTGTCTTGACCGGTAATGCGCACACGCTTGTTATCTTCAAGAATCGAGGCATACGCTAAGGTTTCAGCAAACCCCCAATCGAGTAATTTATCACCTTTGGCCATCGCGGTACGATCGGCGTAAATTTTGGCAACACGAGATTGA
The DNA here is from genome assembly GCF_040309905.1 of Shewanella sp. CAL98-MNA-CIBAN-0140. Taxonomy (NCBI): domain Bacteria; kingdom Pseudomonadati; phylum Pseudomonadota; class Gammaproteobacteria; order Alteromonadales; family Shewanellaceae; genus Shewanella; species Shewanella sp. CAL98-MNA-CIBAN-0140. The sequence goes on along the minus strand of NZ_JBEOPI010000001.1, from coordinate 154,425 downwards.
AGGGTATGGTTTTCAGGAATATCGACTAACTTATTAGCTAAGTTTTGTAGACGTTCCATCGACATAGCAGCCGCGTAATCTTCATCCCATTCACGATTAAGATAAGGCGTCCAGTCAACTGTGTTCAACGTCATTGGACGCCATTCTTTCACTACACAATCACCGGCATCTAATGCATCACGGTAATGATTAATTAACCCCGTCACTTCATCGGCTGGAATACTGTTTTCAGCGATTAACTTATCTGCATAGATTTTACGTGGCGTTGGGTGCTTTTTGATTTTAGCGTACATGAGCGGCTGTGTAGCACTAGGCTCATCCGCTTCGTTATGGCCATGACGGCGATAACACACTAAATCAATAACCACATCACGTTTAAACTCATTACGATAATCCACTGCAAGTTGAGAGATAAACGCAACGGCTTCAGGATCATCAGAGTTGACGTGAAAAATGGGCGCCTGAACCATCTTAGCGATGTCAGTACAGTATTCGGTTGAACGTGTATCAGCGTGGTTAGATGTCGTAAAACCAACTTGGTTATTGATGACAATACGAATGCAGCCACCGACTCTGAAACCACGTGTTTGAGACATATTAAATGTCTCTTGAACAATCCCTTGCCCGGTAATAGCAGCATCACCATGAATGGTGATGGGCATCACCTGTAAACCGTCTTTACAGCCACGGCGATCTTGGCGCGCGCGCACAGAACCAATCACCACTGGGTTAACAATTTCTAAATGAGATGGGTTAAAAGCTAAGGCTAAATGGACATTGCCGCCGGGTGTTTCAAAATCTGATGAAAAACCTTGGTGATATTTTACGTCACCGGAACCGTGAGTGTCGCCATGCTTACCTGCAAACTCGTCAAACAGTTCAGCAGGACGCTTACCTAACACATTAACGAGCACGTTTAGGCGACCACGGTGAGCCATACCGACAACGATTTCTTTGGTACCCGCTTCACCCGCACGGTAAATGATTTCACGCATCATCGGAACCAGTGCATCACCGCCTTCTAAAGAGAAACGCTTAGCGCCAGGGAATTTAGCCCCAAGGTATTTTTCGATACCTTCTGCCGCATTTAACCCTTCAAGAATACGTTTTTTAATATCGTTATCGTACTGGGCTTTACCTAATGTGGGTTCAAGACGTTGCTGGATCCAACGCTTTTCATCGGTATCAGTGATATGCATGTATTCAGCACCAATCGAGCCACAATAAGTGCTCTTTAATGCATGAATAATATCAGCAAGCTTCATGGTCTCACCGCCCAAGGCGAATGACCCCGTATTAAACTGACGCTGCATGTCTTCAACGGTTAAGCCGTGGTAAGCAGGATCTAACTCTTGTACTTGCTCGCGTTTCCACAATCCTAATGGATCTAAATTGGCATTTTGATGGCCACGGAAACGATGGGCATTGATCAGTTGCAGCACTTTAACTTGCTTCGCATCTAACTCAGGATCGCTGACGCTGGTAGCGTTTTTTAGACGACCTTGTAGAGCTAAACTCCGAAAATAGTCACGAACTTTAGAATGGGCTGTTTCGGGTACTTCTATTGAGGCACCGTTAACCGGAGGGAGATTATCAAAAACAAGCTGCCAATCAGCAGACACTGATTGCGGATCTTCTTGATAGGTTTCATACATCTCTTCTACGTAGGTCGAGTTCGAACCACTTAAATATGACGACTCGAGCCAGGCTTTCATGATGCCTTGGTGCATTGTTATTCCTTTCAAACTTGATACACGTACTAGCCATAAACATAACAGTGAGTAACGTAAGTTACATCACACGTAGACTGAAATTATCTTAGCAAGATAATGACAGGAGGTATTGCATAAATACACAAAAGAGCCATCCTCAATTTTGAAGATGGCTCTTAACAGAGCTAATAAGTCAGACTATTTTGCTCTTCTTCATGCATTAAACAGCTCGCTTAAGTAACATTGACTTGATATGACCAATCGCTTTAGTTGGGTTTAATCCTTTAGGACAAACATCAACACAGTTCATAATGCCATGGCAACGGAACACACTGTAAGCATCATCTAGTTCAGATAAACGCTCCTCAGTGGCAGTGTCGCGGCTGTCAATCAAGAAACGATAGGCATGCAATAAACCGGCTGGGCCGATAAATTTATCCGGGTTCCACCAGAAAGATGGACACGAGGTTGAACAACATGCACACAAAATACATTCATATAAACCATCTAAATGAGCACGCTCTTCAGGTGATTGTAAATGTTCACGAGCCGGCGCCTTTTCATCATTGATCAGATAAGGCTTAATTTTTTCGTATTGCTTGTAGAACTGAGTCAGGTCAACGACCAAATCTCGCACTACTGGCATGCCTGGTAAAGGACGGATTTCAATTTTCTTCCCTTTAAAGGTCGATAATGGCGTGATACACGCTAATCCATTTTTACCATTCATGTTAACACCGTCAGAACCACACACACCTTCACGGCATGAACGACGGAACGCAAGCGTTGAGTCTTGTTCTTTCAGTTTAATTAACGCATCTAACACCATCATATCAGTGCCCTCAGGCACGTCTAAGGTGTAATCCTTCATGTAAGGCTTGTTATCTACATCAGGATTATAACGATACAATGCAAATGTTAATTTCATCTTTGCAACTCCTGCCTAATAGGTACGTTTTACCGGTGGAAACGCTTCACGTAATTGAGGTGTCATGTTGACATCACGTTTACTCATAGCTTGAGTCATTGGGTCATACAAGCTATGACATAACCAGTTGTCATCATCACGATCTAAATAATCTTCACGAGAATGCGCACCACGACTTTCAGTACGGAAGTTAGCCGCATAAGCAGTTGACAGCGCTGTTGCCATTAAGTTATCTAATTCTAAGCACTCAATACGTTGAGTATTAAATTCTGTTGAATTGTCAGATAACTTGGCATTTTCAAGACGCTTTTGAATTGCTTGCAGCTGTTCTAAACCTTCAGCCATGGCTTCACCACTGCGGAAAACAGAGAAATTTAACTGCATACACAATTGAAGATCTTTACGTATAACCGCAGGGTCTTCACCGTCTTTGTTGCTTTCCCAACGATTAAGACGAGCAAGTGATGCATCAATTTCTACGTCTGTCGCCGCTTTTGGATCAGGAGTGTCGTCTAATGCTTTGCCTAAATGTTGTCCTGCCGCACGACCGAAGACCACTAAATCAAGCAGTGAGTTACCCCCTAAGCGGTTTGCACCGTGAACAGATACACAGGCAATCTCACCTACGGCAAATAAACCTAATACATCTTGCTCTGTGCCATCGTCATTCTGACGAATAACTTGACCACTCACTTTAGTCGGTAAACCGCCCATCATGTAATGACACGTTGGTAACACAGGAATAGGACCATCAGCAGGATCGATATGAGCAAAGGTACGTGATAATTCACACACTCCAGGAAGACGCGCTTCAAGGGTTTCTTTGCCTAAATGATCAAGCTTAAGTAACAAATGCGGGCCTAAAGGACCGTCTAAACCACGACCTTCACGAATTTCAGTCATCATTGAACGTGCAACCACGTCGCGTGAGGCTAAATCTTTCGCGTTTGGCGCATAACGTTCCATGAAACGTTCGCCATCTTTATTTAATAAGTATCCGCCTTCACCGCGACAACCTTCAGTCACCAAAACACCCGCGCCAGCGATACCCGTTGGGTGGAACTGCCACATTTCCATGTCTTGTAATTGAACGCCAGCACGCGCAGCCATACCCACACCGTCACCAGTATTAATATGAGCATTAGTGGTTGAGGCATAAATACGCCCTGCACCACCGGTTGCTAAAATTGTTGCTTTAGCTTTGAAATAAACAATGTTGCCGGTTTCAATTTCAATCGCGGTACAACCGACCACAACACCATCATTATTTTTAACCAAATCTAAGGCATACCACTCAGAATAAACGTCAGTTTTATGCTTAACATTTTGTTGGTATAAACAATGAAGCAGTGCATGACCCGTTCGGTCAGCGGCTGCTGCAGTCCGAGCGGCTTGCTCGCCACCAAAGTTTCTTGATTGGCCACCAAAAGGACGCTGATAGATTGTGCCGTCTTCGAAACGAGAGAAGGGTAAACCCATTTGCTCAAGTTCGATAATCGCTTCAGGACCCGTTTGACACATAAACTCAATGGCTTCTTGGTCGCCGATAAAATCAGAACCCTTAACCGTATCGTACATGTGCTGTTCCCAATGGTCCTCATGAGCATTACCTAATGCTACTGTGATTCCACCTTGAGCAGAAACGGTATGTGAACGAGTTGGGAATACTTTAGATAACAGCGCACAGCTCTTACCTTCTTTAGAAATCTGTAATGCTGCTCGCATACCTGCGCCACCGGCGCCGATTACGATCACATCAAATTCGCGAACTGGAATACTCACTTAAACACCCCACACTATTACAATGCCTGACGCTAAATAACTCAATGCGATCATAACAAAGGTAAACTGTAATACACCACGTAACGCAGTCTGTTTGACGTAATCCGTCAACACTTGCCATACACCAATCCATGCATGGATAAGTAAAGCAATCAGCGTTATAAGGGTAAAGACTTTCATTGGAAGTGAACTAAATAAACCACTCCAAATTTCGAAAGTTAACGGGGCACTACACGCGATAAAACCAACTAAAAAAATAGTATAACAAGCGAGGATCACTGCACTTGCGCGTAATAGAATATAGTCATGAACACCACTGCGTCCAAAACTTGCTGCATTTGTTACCATACCCAAATCCCCGCTATGATAGAAAAGACTACGGCTAACCCAAAAGTAGCCTTAGCTGATGCGACACCCGAAGTTAATTCTTCCCAGCGGCCGGTATCCATGACCAAGTGACGAATGCCACCTAATAAGTGATAACTCAACGCGGTTAGAATGCCCCAAATGATGAACTTCATCACGAAACTATCGAACAAGGATTGTACGCTAGCGAAACCATCTGCTGATGTTAAAGTCGAATTTAACAACCAAAGAAGGATACCAATAGCAAATAGCATGATGACACCGGAAATACGGTGTAGGATTGACGCGATCGCAGTTGCAGGAAAGCGAATCGTCTGCAGGTCTAGATGGACAGGTCTTTGCTTTTTCACGTTCTGCTCACTCCGCTCCATTGAGCATTATTTTTGTTATGTCTCTATTTTTTGCTTAACCATTAATGTTCGCAAAAGATGGAACATTTTTTAAACAAAAAACAGACTACTCTCAAACATCTAATCAATTGAGAAACCACTATTAAGTTAGTAAATTAATCATTCCTAAACTGTGATGTCCGTCGCCCTTAGGGACGCAGGCAAGTATACTCGTGGGGATTGTCAAATACAAACATCACATTATGCAAAATAAGTTTTTTTAATGTTTTTTTAATCTAATCCAAGCACAGAGCGGTTTTCAGCGCATATATACTATGGTCTAACAAATTTAAACGCTTATTTAAATTGATCTGTGATCCCGATCCGCTGTAGAGTAATGACCGCTTAACATGCCGCACTCATATAGAAAAATGAAGTAAGGAGAACGGGGTATGGCTGATAATATAGCCAAATTAGAGTTACCAGGAAACGATTCAATCGACCTACCTATCAAGAAAGGTACTGAAGGTTTTGACGTTATCGACATCAGTACACTTGGGACAAAGGGGTATTTCACCTTCGATCCAGGCTTTTTAGCGACTGCGTCTTGTGAGTCAGCAATTACATACATCGATGGTGAGCAAGGTATCTTGTTACACCGTGGGTATCCAATTGAGCAGCTTGCTACAGAATCGAACTACTTAGATTTATGCTACTTGCTTTTATATGGTGAATTACCGTCTAAAGCTGATTATGAACAATTTGTCTCCACTGTGAAAAATCACACCATGGTGCATGAGCAAATTGCATTCTTTTTCAGAGGCTTCCGCCGTGACGCACACCCAATGGCAATGCTTTGTGGTGTAACTGGTGCATTATCTGCTTTTTATCAAGATTCTCTTGATGTGAACAATCCAAAGCATCGTGAAATTGCTGCTTACCGCTTAGTGTCGAAAATGCCGACAATTGCAGCAATGTGCTACAAGTACTCAATGGGGCAACCTTTTGTTTATCCACGAAACGATTTAAGTTATGCAGGTAACTTCCTGTCGATGATGTTTGCTACGCCTTGTGAAGCATACAAAGTCAACCCTGTGGTTGAACAAGCAATGGACCGTATTTTTGTACTGCATGCTGATCATGAGCAAAATGCATCTACATCGACCGTTCGTTTAGCCGGTTCTTCAGGTGCTAACCCATTTGCATGTATTGCGGCGGGTATTGCTTCGTTGTGGGGCCCCGCTCATGGTGGTGCTAACGAAGCTTGTTTAGACATGTTAGAAGAAATCGGTTCTGTTGATCGCATTCCTGAATTTATCGAGAGAGCAAAAGACAAGAACGATCCATTCCGTCTAATGGGCTTTGGTCATCGTGTTTATAAGAACTTTGACCCACGTGCTAAAGTGATGCGAGATACCTGTCATGACGTCCTTAAAGAACTGAAAGTGGTTGACCCATTATTAGACGTAGCCATGGAACTTGAGCGTATTGCCCTTGAAGATGAATACTTCATCTCTAAGAAGCTATACCCGAACGTCGATTTCTACTCTGGTATCATCATGAAAGCCATTGGTATTCCTAATAGTATGTTTACAGTGCTGTTCGCATTGTCACGTACTGTTGGTTGGATTTCACATTGGAAAGAAATGTTAGATCAACCAGGACACAAAATCAGCCGTCCACGTCAGTTATACACTGGTGAGTCTGCGCGAGAATTTGTGAGTGTTGATAAGCGTTAATTAGCTGACTTTAGTTGTCAGATCAAAAAGGCGCCTCGGCGCCTTTTTTATTGGTTTTTTTTCAGTACCCACTGGGCGCTAACCGCCGGTACCTATGTTTATGCCTTCTTGAGTCATATACTCTGCAAGTAGCCTGTCTTGCACTTTTTTACTCAGCTTAACCCAATATGAGTTCCAAGCTAATCGACTGCAGCGCTATGCTGACCCAGTTTTATTTGGCGTTAATATCTGTAGCACTAGTTTAAAGCCCTCTATAATAAAAACCAAACCCACTTTGGTCCATGATATAAACTCTGAAATATCACTAAAAATACCAATAAAAACAATAATAACAATAAGTTAATACCGTTAAAAAATAATTTAATTGCAGAATAAGTTTGTTGTCAGAGCGAGTGTAATGGCACTATTTCAAAGAACATATTGGCCCTTCCTTTCCAGATCATATAATTAGGCTAAAATATAACCAATACTCAAATTAAGGAGCTAGAATGATCTCACTCTACGTGCGCTTAATCATTTGTTGCGGTTTGTTTACTATTTCAACCTTCTGTCATGGTCAAAATGAGACGGACTCATCTCCCGATGCCAGCAATCAAAACGTGCCGATTCTAAGGTTTGAAGGCGCTATGGGTCCTGCTGTGAGTGAATATTTGGTCAAAGAAATCACTGCTGCTAATCAACTGCCTGAACGTCAGCGCCCTCCCCTGATAATGATAATTTTGGACACCCCTGGCGGTTTGGTTTCAAGTCTTAGGGATATCAATCAGGCAATATTGGCTTCAACCATTCCCATCGCTTGCCTCGTTGCGCCAACGGGTGCCAGAGCCATGAGTGCAGGCACCTATTTACTCTATGCCTGCCATATTGCGGCTATGGCGCCGGCTACCACCTTAGGGGCAGCAACCCCAGTGCAAATGGGCATGCCTCAGGCCCCTGCTAAACCAGATGATAACTCAGAAGCTCAGCCAAATGATGGCAGCGCGATGGAGCGAAAAATACTAAACGATGCCATCGCCTATATACGCTCATTAGCTCAGTTAAGGGGGCGAAATCAAGCCTGGGCTGAACTGGCGGTCAAGGACGCTGCCACCCTAACCTCAGAAGAGGCACTAGACAGTCAGGTGATAGACCTTATAGCCAAAGATGCGCCAAGTCTGCTGGCAAAACTCAATGGCTGGCCTTTAAAGCAAGAAGGGCAGACCTTAACACTGAACCTAGACCAAGCCACTCTGGTTGAACATCAAAGAGATTGGCGTAACAAGTTTATTGCCACTATTACTAACCCTAACATTGCCTATATTTTGATGTTAATAGGTATTTATGGCCTGATACTGGAATTTTTTAACCCAGGCATAGGCATCGCGGGAGTGGCGGGCGGGATTGCCTTGCTGGTTGCTCTGTACGCATTTCAGCTCCTGCCTATCAACTATGCAGGACTGGGGCTGATGATTTTGGGGATAGTATTATTAATTGCTGAGTCCATGGTGCCAAGCTTTGGGGTCTTCGGCCTAGGCGGCGCTTTGGCGTTCGCTCTTGGCTCCATATTCTTACTGGATACGGAGAGTGAATTCACTATTTCCTTACCTCTTATCGCTGCGGTCACTGTCACTATTACGCTATTTAGCCTCTGGGTGCTGTCGACCCTGTGGAAGAGTCGACATCAAAAACCGGTAAGCGGCGATGACGCCATGTTAGGAGCACAAGCTCACGTTATTGCGGGTTTCGAGCGTACAGGGTTTGTCCTACTAGAAGGGGAAACTTGGGCGGCAATCTGCGATACCCCCACAAAGGACTCACAGAAAGTACAGGTAATAGCAAGAGATGATCTCACTTTAACAATCAAAGCCCTAAGCGACAAAGAGCCTAGCATTGAACCTAAAACAGAGGAAAACACAGATGGAAAATCTAGCCTATAATAGCAACCTTTTTTTCGTTGCCTTGATGTTTCTCATCTTGGTGGTGTTATTTAGTACTTTCAAAATTTTGCTAGAATATCAGCGTGGCGTGATTTTCATGCTAGGACGCTTTTATAAGGTCAAAGGCCCAGGACTTATCATAGTAATACCCTTTATCCAACAGATGGTAAGGGTCGATTTACGCACCGTGGTGATGGATGTTCCCACTCAGGATGTGATCAGTCGCGACAACGTCTCGGTTAAGGTCAATGCGGTGATCTATTTCCGAGTTATTGATGCCCAAAAAGCCATTATTAATGTGGAAGATTTCCTGCAGGCCACCTCACAATTAGCACAGACGACGCTGCGTTCAGTCCTTGGACAACATGAACTCGATGAAATGCTCGCCAACCGAGACATGCTCAACACTGACATTCAGAGTATTTTAGATACTCGCACCGATGGCTGGGGTATAAAAGTCTCCAATGTTGAAATAAAGCACGTAGATCTCAATGAAACTATGGTGCGAGCCATAGCGCGCCAGGCCGAAGCTGAGCGCACCAGACGTGCCAAGGTCATTCATGCGTCTGGCGAGATGGAGGCGTCTGCCAAATTGGTCGAAGCCGCTAAGACTTTAGCGATTGAACCTAATGCGATCTTACTGCGTTACCTACAAACTCTGACAGACATTGCCGGAGAAAAGAATTCGACCATACTATTTCCTTTGCCTATGGAACTATTAAAAGGGGTGATGGGTGACGGTAAAACAGAAAAAGCCATCAAGCCAAAGCAGCCAAAGCAGCCAAAGCAGAAAGAATAACTTTTCTCTACCTAGCTAGGACTAAACAATGGCCTAAATAAACAACTCGACACCAATACCAATGCACCATGCTTATGAAACGACTAAAAGGTGTGTTCGGGAACGGTAAGACAGAATAATCTGTCTTACCTAGCTAGCACTAAACAAAGGGCTAAACAAAGGCCTTACCAATTTAGCCTGCGCACTTGATTTAGGAACAAAAGAAATCGTTGGGATAATGCCGTGATGGAACGATTTTTTAGGAGTGTAAAGACTGAAAGAGTAAACCATTTAGCCTTTATCAATCACAGTTCTGTAGTCAGTGTGGTTGAGCAAACAATAGACCGTATTTTTGTATTGCATGCTGAGCACGAGCAAAATGTATCTACATCGACCGTTCGTTTAGCCAGTTCTTCAGGTGCTGACCCATTTGCATGTATTGCAGCGGGTATTGCTTCGTTGTGGGCCCCGCTCACGGTGGTGCTAACGAAGCTTGCTTGGAAATGTTAGAAGAAATCGGCAGCGTTGATCGCATTCCTGAATTTATCGAAAAAGCGAAAGACAAAAACGATCCGTTCCGCCTAATGGGCTTTGGCCATCGTGTTTATAAGAACTTCGACCTCGCGCTAAAGTCATGCGTGAAATCTGTCATGACGTCCTTAAAGTACTTAAAGTGGTTGATCCATTATATTAGACGTAGCAATGGAACTCGAACGTATTGCACTTGAATATGAGTACTTCATCTCTAAAAAGCTATACCCGAACGTTGATTTCTACTCTGGTATCATCATGAAAGCCATTGGTATCCCTAACGATATGTTCACAGTGTTATTTACACAGTCTCGTACTCTTGGTTGGATTTCACATTGGAAAGAAATGTTAGATCAACCAGGCCACGTAAGTTATACACTGGCGAGTCAACACGTGAATTTGTGAGCGTTGATAAGCGTTAATCTTTTGATTGATGTCTAAACAAAAAAGCGCCGAAAGGCGCTTTTTTTATATCAGATGAAAGGTCAATAGGATTAATTTAATTGCACCCTTGCCGACATAATATTTAAACTCTGGTCATTTATCACTAAGTATTGTACGAATATCTTCCATCTGCTTTATAAGTGACGCTTTATAAACGGTATCATCTCCATGCCCGATAAGAAACTGTAAGTGCTCTGAAGCTTTCTGCCAATTCTTTAATTCTTTATAATTGTTATAAAGCGCCTCATGAACTGAATATAGTTTTCTTCTAGAAATAGATTTTTTATTTTCATGATTTAAATATTGATTATAGAGCAAAATAGATTTATTAAGATCGATATCAACAAATGAGCCAGTGGAATAAATCCAAGCTAACTCAAAAATAGCTTCAAAATTACCATGCTTAACTTGGTTTATGACTTCATCAACATAACGACTTCCATCTCCAGTGTGATAACCAATGTAAAGCAAAGAGTGCCAACTCCCCATGCTGTATGCTTTTTCACACCATAGTTCAAGTTCACTTTCTGCATACATTAAACTTTTTGCACATTGCTGAGCAGCGAGATTAACAGTTAAGTTTGGATCTTTGATATCAACATCAGGCCACAAACCACCTGCAAATGAACTATTTGATAGAAAGGTGATAAAAATTAAAGAAAGCGCTTTTTTACCTACCATACTAATGCGCCCGAGGAGGAAACTCGTTTTTCTGGAATATGTACTTGAAATGACATTACGGCAGCTTTATGTGGAAATCCTTCCCTATAAAAATATTCTTGCTTAAGATCACTATTCTCATTCGAAGTATTTCTACAATCCCTCTCCGATAAACATGTGATACCGCCAATATAATCTATAAACCTAACTTTTCGAACACCTTGCTTCTTGACTAAAGTATCAAGCCCCTCTTGAAAAGCCGCAGCCTCTACTGCATGCCAACGGCTCATAAAAGCAACGACTCGATTCTGGTTTGACTCTTTTAAAATATTACCAATAGTTGAAGCCCAAGAAATATTTCGTTTTGTATGAGTATCGAAACATAACTTTGCCTTTGCATTATCATAGCTACAGGCATCATCTAGCATACTCATCTCATCGACAGTAATATCTAGCGCAATTATTTTTAAACCAACTGTTCTTGCCGTTTTAACCAATTCACCGTATGAATGAGGCACTAAATAACCATGAGTCCAATACTGATCAAAATACTTCTGTATTACATTAAAACCATTGCCAGTTCGCTGATAGAAATCAATACTCTCTTGCATGATTCTAGGTAACATTTCAATTGCAAAATGAGTAAAACCTGCAGCCTTTAATTGTTTAAGAGCCTTCATAGCCTCATATTTATAAGCTTCTGTACTATGGCTTGATTCTCCAATCATCACTAATCTAGCATCGCCAGCTATTTTTTTATAATTGACATCTTTGTTAATTTGACTCATTACATATCCTTATGTTTATTTATATTTATATTTAATTCCGTTAAATTGAGCTATTCTTTGCTATCAGAATGATATTATGATTCTTATCGATAACTATTTGGGTTGCCAACATAACCATGCCTCTACATAATAACGACTATTTATAATTCACTAGAAATCTTCAATAGAGCCCAGTTTACTAAAACCTGAATCATCACAAAGCCAATATTCTTTTTTGTCTATTTTTTGTACTGTTACTGATGTTTCTTTAGTTATCATATCAAGTTCTTCGCTGTAGTAGTCACTCACTATTACTTCACTATTGCCGCGTGTAAAAGTCATACTGTGCTCTGTAACTAAAGAGCGGTGGTAGCTCGATTTACTCACATCGCTAATTAGCGCTGCATTAGCAAGCTTTGAATTTTCAATATTAAATTGCTCTAATTTAAACGTGTTATCCATTTTACTAATGACAACATCAATCGATTTGGGCTGATCAGCGTGGCATTTAAATATAATCTCTACCTCATCACGCTGAGAGGCACTACACGATGCAACTAAAAATAAGGGTAAAACCCACGAAGCTTTAGATAGTTTACTTTTTCTCATATTTTTCAAATGCCTTCTGTAATTTAATATCATACTTATTCTGTTCGTACTGTGACCCGTTATAACCTTTAGCAAATGAAGCCCAGTTTAGCGTTATTAGGTGTTTTTCTAGCCCTTTATTCTTTACAAAGCTGACGAAAGCATCAAGCTGTTTTCTTTCTGAGCTAAACATTGCTTTAACAAATGCTTCTACGCTAGTAAAACCTGACTCGCTATAATTAAAGCCCATAATTTGAAAGCGCCCCCAGGAGGTCGACTTCAAAGCCTCTGTAGTATCTAACGTCATGGCAATTTCAAGCCTTACATACTCCTGAGAGCCACCAGTATATAAGCTTCGATTCCAGGTTCTACTGGATACAGATGGATGACTTTGATCATACTTGTGATTTGTCAAACGAGAAAAAATATGGGCTTCATATAAAATTTTTGGCTTTCCGTTTAAGAAAAATGCATCACCAGAAGACTCAACGTCCGCAACAGCTTTAACAGCAGCAACTTTACAGCCAAGTTGATTAGCAATATCTAGATAATCCGACTCTGATAATTTTTGAATATCAATAGATGCTATCGGTAACTTATAGTTAAACGTGCTTGAAACGGCTATTAGCTTTTCATTTATCTTATGATGAGTTCGACCATTGGCGTCAATTTTTCCATCTGGACGTACCATATTGAGTACTTTACGTTGAAATAACTTAATCGCTGCAACGGTTTTAGCATTTTCAGGGTGAGAGCCTAAACGACCATCAACAATTAATGATTTTGTAGGAGGTATGAATTTAAGTAGTTTGTTTAAAGCGGTTTGTACTGTTTTTACATCGTTTAAATTGTTAGCTCCACCCAGCCCGACAGCTTGAGTTATTTTTATTGATGACATCGTATTATCCTTGTCATTGTTGATTTAAAGAAAAGTTAAATCTACATATTTAGCATTTATTATTCTGATAGTAATTAACTTTTTCGCACCTAGATTGTGTTGGGCTAGAGGCTCAATACCCTCATCACTGAGGAGCTCCCCAAACCTTCTCAATAATGACCATCGGATTAAATGGTTTTTTTAATGATTCGATACTTTCCAATTGAGTTTTTATATTTTCAGTAAGGTTTTCATACTCTCGAGCAGAAGCTACTGTAGATTTAGGAAAAACTAAAAGACGTATATTTTTAATTTGCTCACTTATAGCCTGAGACTTTTCAACCTTATTCTGCTCTTGTAATGTCAGAATAGCGCGAGCTAAATTAAAGACTTCAGGCTGAGCACAATTATATAACGCATCATCAAAAAGCTTACCGAGAACACCAGCAGTTTCTCGAGGCATCTGTTTTAATTTCAACATATCACTTTCTGGTAAAATGAAATCCGTTACTTGCTTGAAGCAATGGCTACTTTTATTCTCATATTTAGCTAAGTTAACCTGCAACATAAGTGTTGCATATTTTCCATCTTCAGAAATTTCAGCTTTAGCCATAAAAGATATAAATAAAAAAAATATAACGATACATTTATTCAACATTGGGCTTACATCCTTTTACTATTGAACTCCAAAACAAGTATTCCTTTGGGCTTCCGTTATGAGCCATAACCTGCTTAAATGCAATTTTGCTTATAGACTCCATGGCTATCTTATCAAAAGCACTAAATGACTCGAAAAAATATTCCCAATTGGCCTGACTAACTGCATACTCAGTTTGCGCCGCGTCAGAACCTGCAATTTGAAATGCCAAGGAATCATCCAGAAATCTTACACCAGAACCAGAAGATCCTTTAACTGCAAGTCCCCCAAATATTGAATAAAACTGACCAATTAACAGAGCAAGCCGACCTATTTTTGTGAGATCATATATCTCATTAATCTCTGCAATTCCCTGCTTACTTTCCTCATCAAAACTTAGGCCTACTATCGCTGGACATTTTTCATAACTATCTCCTTTAGTTAACATAATAGAAAATCCTTACTACTTAATTTTCTTTGTTCTTTAAATTTCGAGTAAAACACCTTCGACAACAGTAATGTTTCATTTTACGATAGCTCATTCTTTTCACAATTTAGCGATATAATTCCATTTCCATCAAGTATTCCCCGTATGCTCTCATTGTCAAAAACTGCTTACCTGCCAAATAATAATCTCTTTCTATACCCTTCATAGCTTCATCAATCTGCTTTGAATTAAGGTTCTTCTGATAACGAAAACTCCAGTATTTTTTAAGGTCCAGTAAATTGAATGGATCTTTACCTCTTAAAGGAGCTTCCTTTATTGCCTCATTTAACATTTGTTGATATTCAGCTTCTTCCTTTCTTCTAATCTCTTGTAACCATTTATCATGTTCATTCATATCATCCCTAGTTTTCCCATGTGCATCAATAACTGTGCCACTACACTCATTACCTGTTGGCACTCTCAAATCTAAGTTATTACAAACCATTTACCTTTGGCACCTACATTCATTTAGAGCAAGTTAAATTCTTCACACAGTTGTTAAAACATTTAACACAACACCCTCCACCTAAGAAAGAACGTCCGATTAAGGTGTTAAGATTTACTTCATCTTCATCAGTATGGATAAGTATGGGCTTATTTTTTATAATTTCAGATGGAACCTCGTCATTCAATAGATAATATTTATCACTACCCAAAATGTCATCACCATCATAAAAAACAACATTTAGTACAGTGAAATCTTTAAAAGAATGAATACCACCTATAGCAATCTTATCAGACAATTTTTTTGACACATAAGGAACTACCCCTGATTCCCCATGTACTTTACATTTAATTAAACTCATACAATCACCTTATTCATCCACTAAATTTGGAGCATCTAATCTTTCGAACTTATTATCTTTGAAAAGCTTATAATAACCTCTTTTAGATTTATTATATTCACTTCCCTCCCCTTGATTAAGCACATCAATGACATGCGATAAACAACTATTATCAATAGGATGATAAGGCCCTAAACTTTCATTTTTCATAGATTTCTGTAAATCTATCGCAGCGATAGCATTTGGGAGTTCTATTCTAGCCTCTTTAACAGACTCTCGTTGTTGATTAAAACTGCCTGCTCTAACTATAGTTGTTTGACTTCTGTCATCAGCTGTTATCACTTGATGTGTCGAATAACTTAAATCCCCGTTGAAAACTTCTATTGTAAAATGCCCTTCTGAAAAACCATTCTCAAACTGCCTGATGATAGCATATCCCTCTTTACAACTCAGACCAAACGGATCCACCCAGTTCACATGGTTAGGGGCATATTGATAATGGTTTATACCACCAACTAAGCCAATAGGGTCTTGATGTATAAATCGAGCTTGTTGAGGGCTGTAGTACCTAAAGCGGTTGTAGTGTAAACCAGATTCGTCATCAAAGTATTGGCCTTGAAAACGGATTGGGTTAGTTATCTTGTCTTGCAGACCAGCATAATCAATGTCTCTATGTTTATTAAATGTGTTTTCAATTGTTTGACCGAACACATCTTGTTGACTGCGCCAAACAATTTGGGTGTTTTCATCCGTTAAGCAAATCGGGGTGCCAAGTTGGTCTAGGTGATAATAATAAACCTGTCCTGCTTTAATCAGTGCGACGGGAATAAAAGTATCGGGCTTATAAATGTACCAGGTGTATTCACCTAAAGTGCATTCGCCAATCAGCTGGTGATTATCCCAAATAAAGTCGGTTCGACCAAGTTCAGTAATTTTTGCACTGCGACGGCCTAGAGCATCATATTCGTATTGGGTCAGCTTGCCTTTAACGTTGATTTGAACCAGTTGGTTCAAACCATTAAAGCTTCGCTGTTGTTTATTGCCAGTGCCGATTTGGCTGATTTGGTTACCACTGGCGTCATAGTGGTAATCAACACCCGCCATACTCATTAAGCGGTCATTGTTTACCACTACATCATTGAGATTTTTATTCGGTCTTACTGTTTCAGCTGATTGACTGTTAGCCGTTTCATTAGCGCTAACATGATTACTACTTTTATCTTGGGTATGGGTATGGCTATGAATATCACTAGCACGAATAGCCTTTAATGGGTTACCAAAAGCATCCCATTGGTATTGCTGGCGAGCATTTGGTTGACCATCGCCACGATTAGCGTTTTGCTCTGGCAAACTTGAAACACTATTACTGATTAACTGGCTAATTTTGTTATAGCTAAACTGTTTAACCTCTGGTTTGTGGTTAATATGTTCAGAAGATTGACCATCAGTGACGCTAGCTTTGCCCTGCTCGCTTTCGCAGCGTTGCAACTGGTGCTGTTTATCGTATTGATAACGCCTTGATTCAAATAATAGAGTTTCTTTTTGTGTATGTCGCCATGTCTGCTCAATTAATCTTGAATGAGCATCATAAGCATAAGTGAGTTCTAGCTGATTACCCTGGATTGTTTTATCCAATAACCCTGATGGCAGATAGTGATAATCCGCCAACTTTACATGCTGCTTCGATGGGCTGTTGTCTGTAAAACTAATGCCACTTAATTGACTGTTTTTATTGTATTGATAATCAATTTGTTGCCCGTCAGGTAACGTTAAGCCACTGCGATTGCCCGAGTCATCATATTGATAGTCAAGTTGCCATTGGCTTTGTTGTACCTTGTTAATGCGCCCTTGAGCGTCAAGGTGTTGTTGCACTGTACGGTGTTGGTTGTGGGCGCGAGTTATTTGCCCTATCGGGTTATATTGATAAAAGTTTTGGGTATTCAGTAATGCAGATGTGGCACTGGGCTCAAGTTTTACATGACTACTTTGCTGACAAATGCGCCCCATTGAATCACGTTTTAGCTCAACAAAACGAATATCACTGTCGTTCACTGCCACTAAGTTATCATTGGCGTCATATTGATAATGTTGTTCACGGCCATCAAAACCAATTAAGGTTTTAGGCTGCTCTGTTGCTGTATATTCAATACGGTACTGAGCACCGTCACTGCGTTCGATGCGGTTTAAGTTACGCTCTTTATCATAAAAAAACTTCAGCCAACTGCCATCGGCAAAGGTTTGTTGGCGCGGTTGGGCTAAACCGTCATAGTCAATAATGTTATCAATGTACTCACTATCGTTACTGAGTTCTTGCTCACCAGCAGCATCAGCCTGTTGACGCTGACGAATAATACGTCCGGCATCATCGTATTGATAATAATGACTAATGGCCTCTTCTGGCTGGTCTTGTTTATCTTGCGTCTCTTGCGAATACGATTTACTTTCGACAATGTGGCCTTTGTTGTCACGAATAAATTCAGTGACCAGACCTTGCGGATTAATCGTGGCGTTAACTCGTCCCAGTCTGTCATGGCTAAAACGGGTTAATGCATCACCGACTTGCGTTGCCAGTAACTCACCATCGCGGTCCCAATGGTAGCGATATGTTACACCATTTACATCGATTTTTTGAGTTAACTGCCCTGCATCATTGTATTGAAATTGACTTTGACGGCCATCAAAACCTGTTTCAGACAATAATCGACCTGTGGCATCATAATGCCTTTTAGCCGTTCGACCTATCGCATCTCGGGTGACAATTCGTTGGCCTAAACGACTATATTCAAACTGCGTCGTGCCGCCATCGGCTTGAATAACAGCAACTAACTGCCCTCGCTCGTTATAGGTATAACGTATTTTATTATTACACGCATCAAGGGTGGCCACTTTACGGCCAACAGCATCATATTGATGACGTATAACGCTGCCATTGGGATTGTGATGTTCAGTCAATAGCCCTTGTGCATTGTGAATAAAAGTCTCGCGATGACCTAAAGAGTCAATGCAACTGCTTTTAATACCGTTAACGAGTGCCGTATATTCAAAGTGATAATGATAGATATCATCATCACCCCATTGTTCGATACATTTAGCGCGGTGATCTTGTCCGTCCCACGAAAAGTGATGACTAAAGCCAGATGCCCGCGTCCTGCGTTGCAATAGATAAGTGGTGCTTTTAGGGTTATATTGATGATCACTGTCAGATGTAATGTCGACTGACTTGACCTTGACATAACTGTAGCGCTCCACTCGCCCATTGTTATCTGTAGCGGCAATAAGTGCTTGAGCGTCATCATATTGGTAACTGGCTAACAAATTTTGATTAATTTGTTTATTGCCATCACTGTCTAACATGTAGGAAGCCACTTTTAATAAGTTGCTCTGTGCATTGTAAGATAACAATACGCCACGTTTGGGACCTGTGGTGATCTGGGTTAAACGGCCTTGCTGATCATAATACAGCTGAAAATATTGGCCTTGATGATTACTAATGGTTTCAAGTTGCCAAACATCTTTACCTGCAACTTGTTTTTGTATAAATGCCCAATGGCTGTCATCTGGCTTTATTAACACATGGCGGCCATCGGCTTGATGTACTAACGACCAACCTGTTGAAAGTTGAATACTGGTTTGCCCTCGTTTAACAGAGTCGAACACATGCACTCGGCCTTCATCGTCGGTTAACTCAAACCAATATTTACCGGGTTTTTTAGGCCCAACTTTGGCTGGCGCTTGATATTGATGATCCAGCTGCACACAAAAGTTATGTCGCCAGCCGTAACCCATACCAATATTGGTGAGAATTTTGCTCGAACGATACAAACGACGCCACGTTAGCGGCATTAAGCCATTAAGCTCAAAATCGACTAACGGTAAAATTTCTTCGCCACTTAACATTGATACGGGATCACTGCGGCACTCTTGTTTATCAATAGCCACTTCCGTCGGGGAATGATTCGCCACAGTACCAGATTGAACTGACGCAGAAGTTTGTTTACCGTTATTGGTTTTGGGTGCTTTGGTATTGGTTGAGCTTGCGCCTAGAGTGCCTGTTTCAGTTGAATGCTGAATTTGTTGTTTGGGTGTTTCAGCATATACTCGGAGTAAATTGCGCTCAATAATGTCACAGAGTTTACGGGTAATATCTCTTGGTTTTAAGCTAGCATTTACACCCGCATTCATCACCAGACTGCGCGCGTAAATTAATGCATTACGATCACGGACTAAATGAGGCGAGATTTCATTAATTATCTCACTAACATTATTGTTTTGCTCAAACGTTAATAACTGGAATCCAGCTGGCGTTGACGCACTTGCAGGCACGATAACGATATAACGGTTATGACCTTTAAAATTGAAATTACTGACCGTCATGTTCGTTTATGCCTTCTCTATCCATGAGTACATTGCCAAACCAAGGTGAAGTTGTTGAGATACTTCCAGTTGTAAGCTTGTTCCAATAGCATTTTGTTGTTGGTAACGGTTATAGATGTGCAGCAAATTATATAACCCCGCCACACAACCGATATCGCCTGTAAAATAACTAGATTGGGAAATTTGTGTATCTTGATCGATTCTGCCGGCTAATTGCTCATAAGCATTAAGCCAGATATCTGTTACAGCGGCATGGTTTCCGGGTAAATACAATTGAGCAAATACACCCAAGTCTTCAATCTGGCAGGCACGATTAAACAAAGCTTTTATTGTTTGGGTTTGTTGAACAGCACTACATGAATCTTGAAATAAATCCACTATTTCCATGCCTTCGTTTGCAACATTGATGCTGGCCATGATGACCGCTTCGGCAGGACAACGTCCTGTGTCTTGTTGTTGAGTAATCAGCTCTTGGTCACGGTTAAAATCCACAAGGTCGAAGAACAAGCTGTCTACGGTAATAAATATTGCACTTTGATTGTCAACAGGCATTGCCTTTAATGCGCTCAAAGCAGAAAAAACACCAGCACTGCCCATAGGAAAAAACCGGCTATTGGGATGCACAAAACAATGCGGAAAAAGTGCATGTAAACGGGTGACCCAATCAACAAGTTGTTGTTTTTCTAGGTGAGGTAAAATCCAAAAAATCGCTTGGTGAGAGTAAGGTTGCCATTGAGTTTCATTTTGAATAGGTAATTTATGCAACATACCAATTAAACGGTTTAATTGAGTGTCTGTAGCAAGCTCGTGCGCCATTACAGCTGCAACATGTTGACCATCGGATAATTGATAGCTGAAATCGACCCCTTCGGATAAAGGTAAGTTAATTAACTGCTGTGGGTTTTCGTATGACCCTACGACCATATTAATGGCCTCTGCATGCATAATCATAAGGCCACTTTCACACGTGGTGGGCTGCAACTAACCACATTATTCAGCCGAAGCTTATGTAAAAAGGCAATACGCTGGTGCACGGGGCTTGAATGACTAATGATCTTATCAATACTGGTACCATTAACTTCAACGCCATCAATCAATCTGACATCTGGCATTTTAAGCGCCAATAACATCCACCGATGTAATAATTTGGCACTGTAAAACTGTAGGTATTCACAACGTTCGACTTCATCTTCTTCAAACTGCCATTGATAAGGCACCGCTTGATCCAGCTCTGGCCCTAAAATAGTTCGAAGTGCTCGAAAAGCCATTAATGTTTGACTGGGTTGCTGCATTGCTCGAGCTAAAAAAGGTACGAATTTACTAAAACCTGAATAACCCATTAACTCAATGACTCTTAATGTTAAATCTGGATTTTCACTCATTAAATTAAATATTTGGCTCAATATTTCTTCGTCTAACGAAGTAATAAACACTTCGAAAAGCGCACTATGGCAATAGTCTAATTGACAAAATACCCCATAGAGTTTTAACGGTTCGTTAATGTTGACCATCAACATTTCAATATACAAGGATGTCAGTGATGACCGAGATATGTTAAGCGAGTCAATTCCGTCGGCACGCTTTAAACGTTTACCTTGATAGATGCAGAATAAGATGTATTGCTGGATTTGTTCGGGCGTTTTGTTGCTGGCAGTGAAATTAACTTTATCGAGATGAAGTTGGCTGGCCATTAATGCAAATGCAGGGCTATAGTGGCCAACATCAATAATAGTACTGGCAAACAGAGCTTGAACTATGCCTGATTGCTCAACTGGCTGAGCCTTATAGTGCAGTTGCAATAGTAAAGATAAGATCACCATTTTGTCTGTTGGGCAATAAAACATATCCGTTTCAAATGCATCAACAATTTCATCACAGGTGTTGGCATTAAGTAATGGCCATTCAGCATCTTTTTTTTGCTGGATCATTTTTAAAATGACCATAAGCGATTGAGTATTATCTTCAATATTTTTTGGCATACACTGAAACGACAACAACATGACATGTCGTTGAGCCAACAGAAGATTAAAACTATCAATCAAATTCATTTACCACAATCCTTGTTTATACTAGCCGATCATTACTGTTGGATTACCCACAATAATTTTTCCACCATGTGCGGTACCATCACCCATTCTGGCGGCTGGCTTGCCGTTAATCAGTACCGAACTCGACCCAGCGTTAATGGTATCGGGCGGGCCGACACAAATTAACTTGTCACCTTTGCGCGCTGCAGGTAACGAACCAATAAGCACATTACCTGAACCCATCACAATGGGACCACCAACATGTGGAACGGGACCGGGATTCATTTTAGGACAAAGATGCATACACGAAATGGTGGCTGCTGGCATTCCCATCAAATATTCCTTTATTTGTTGTAGCGCATTTATACCTGAGGCTTACTCGCTGTCTAAAGGGATAACCAGTAAAGAACGCTGTTCAAACGCCATCGCAAGAGTGCATATCATTGTTGCTTCAGCTTGTTGAACTGCTGCGTAGGTATCATTATGTAGATAACAGTAAATTTGGTTTAACAGTTCAGGAGAATTCTTCCAACTATGCCTATTAACCAAAAACTGCTCTCCAAATGTAGCACTAACCCAAAATGTCATATTGGGTGTGTTAAGGAGTGGGTCATGTGGCTTATCGACCGGTTTGCAGATTAAATGTCGATAGCCAAATTGACAGACAATTTCATGGCCTCGACAAAATGGCCCTGCTAAACCGACTCCAGGATAACGAGATAATGACATGGCTAGTTCAACTTAATTTGAGCAGCTTTTAAGGCAATACTGGTACCATTAACCTTAACGTTTGTCCCTTTAATGGTAATGTTGGTACCTTCGATAGAAATCGAACCGTCACTGCTCATCTTGATAGATGCGCTGCCGGTTTTAATGACTATTTCATTACCCGCTTCAATATTAAGCACTTTACCGACTTTTAAGCTGTCGTTATTGGCTATGTCTTCTAATCGGTCGTTACCAATTTTAACGTTATCGTTATTAACGATGTCAGTGAAACGGTCGTTTCCTATAGTGTCTTTTTGATCATGTTTTACATTCAATAGATGATCTTTTTCTGCTTGGAGAAATAATAACTCTTTGCCTTTTTCATCATCAAAACGTAACTCATTAAAATTGTCGGCACCACCGTCTTTAGTGCTATGAGTTTTAATGCCAGACTGAGTCTTTTTAGCCGGTAAGGCATAAGGAGGCATTAAGTCTGCATTATAAACAGCACCGCTGATAATCGGTTGATCAGGGTCACCATTGATAAACTCAACTAACACCTCTTGACCTACACGAGGGAAGAAGAATGCCCCCCACTTATTGCCAGCCCAGCTTTGAGCGACACGGATCCAACATGAACTTTTACTATTGAATTCGCCTTCACGATCCCAATGGAATTGTACTTTTACACGGCCAAATTTATCAATATGTTGTTCATCACCTGGTTCGCCAGTCACTACAGCTGTTTGTACGCCATTAATTAATGGTTTACGTAAATGAAGCTGTGGGCGGTAAGGGGTACTTTTAGGAACACATTCAAAATCATTTTGATAAACACTGCCTGACATTGATTGGCTTGTGCCTGACTGATTAGGCTGAGTAGCCGACGTTCTCAGCGAGCTAAGAACAAAGCTTTTACCTTTATAACTCGCGTTTTCATGATCTTTGAAGGTAAAGAACTTACCCACCATAAAACTTCGGCAATCGCCTTGGCCACTGCACTTATTCATGTCTTTTTGCAGGGCTTCAAGTTGATTATTGGCAAACGGTTGAGCGCGCTTGTTGAACTCGGACTCGCCTAAATAATCGTACACCTCAAGTGCACTTTGCTCAGGAAGGTTTGCGTTAGTATGATTACCTGAAGGATACAGTTTAGGTTGTTCGTAGTCGTAACCTTTTTGAATAAAACCGCCGCTCACCATGCTCATGCCACCTTGCCAATGAGACACATGCGACTCGGCTAAATGACCTGAGAAACAACGAACCTTCTCTTCAGCACAAGGTTTGTAGGCGTTAATATCATCAGCAAGTACTAGGGTATGAGCACTAACACTATGCTCGAAGAAGAAGAAAATCCCCTCTTGCTGCAATAAACGACAAACAAAATCGACATCTGATTCTAAATACTGCACACAGTATTCATACTTAGGGTATGTGTTGGTGGTTTTATTTTGAAACTCAACTTTATGTTGACCAAATAAGTCTTTAACAATATCAATGACGGACTTATTTTGAAAAATTCGGCAGTTACTGCGTTTTTTCATTAATGCCATCTGAGGCACAATAACAGCTTGATAATCTATATAATTCTGTGCATCGTCTGACGCTGCAGTGCGCATTCCAGCAGACTCAAGATGACTTACCACCCCATGAAAGTATCGAACTGCACCATTACTTTCGGCATTGCGTAAAGTAATGCAAACATTTTTACCCACTAAACTGTCAAGACTGATCTGGGTGCCAACAGTGAACATGGAGACGCTGATTGAAAAAAGCTGAGAGATGGCTTCTGTGGCAGTAAAATGCGTTAGGTACAGAGTATCCTTACCTAATGGCGTTGTGATACTGATGATATTATTTTTTTGAGTGGCCTTAAGCATTCCTTGCCTCAGTCTTTAAGAGTAAAGATCTTGGGGAACAAGTTCCCCAAGATATAAGATCACAAACAGCTTACATTTGTTGACCTTTAACACCGCTGTAGCCATAACGTAGCGCTGCAGTAATGTTGTTTTTATCATCAGTTGGCGTAACAGCCATCATCATTTCAGTGTAGCTGATAGTGATTGTCTCTACAGGACGGTCACCATGAACTGAAACACTGTAGCTAGAGATCATTGCATCGGTTAATTCGATTTGCATGATTTCTTCGATTTTGTCACCTTGCTTAGTGATGTGGAAAACCGCTTTTTTACCTTTACCGATAGTCGCTTCTTTGAACAAGTCAGTAGAAGAATTATCTTGTAATTTAGTAATGGTCACGTCACCTAAACGAGTTGAGCTTGCTTCACGGTCTTTTGCAGTACCTGTGAAAGAACTAATCTCACGGCTAATATTCCAATCGACTGATAACACAGTAATCAGGTCTTTGAATTCTTCAGCAGTGGTTTCGCCTTTAATCCCTTCATAATCTAAATATGTATTCGCTTGCATTATTAATGCTCCTTTTGCGTAGATGTCATCCATTAATGGACAGTTTTATAAGTTCCATAATCAAACTTAATATTTCAATTTATTAAAAATGCACTTACCAACAAATAATACTTAACTGCATTATCCATTTAAATATAGTGAGTCCTCATAATTAAGCTAACCGATTATACCAAAGGTTTATTGATAATCAACTAATCGTTTATATAAATAAAAAATATAAAAAAAAGACCGGCAGTTTATACATTAATAATAGCTATACAACATTACAAAGGGTATATCCTTTATCATATACCCCTCAAATGTGATGTTATAAATAACCAATCTAATACTTATTAATTATTAGTTATTAGTTATTAGTTATTAATCAATATCACTCTCTATTTAGATTTTATAAATAAATTCATCGTTTACTACGTTTACTTTTACATTGGTTGTTTTCTTGTTATTGGCCATATTGTGTAAAATTTTGACAGAAAGGTCAGGCAACAGAGTATTTTGTAAAATATTATGCACATTGCGAGCCCCTGAACCAGCATCCTGACACATAGACACAATTTGGCTCACCACATCATCACTGTACGTGAACTTAGCTTGATAATGCTCAGCTAAACGATTAGCAACACGCTGTAATTGCAATTTAGTGATTTCGTTAAGCATAGGTTGGGTCAGCGGAATATAAGGAATTACATTTAAGCGGCCTAAAAATGCCGGTTTGAAATAACTCAATAAATCATCTTGAAGTGCTTTACGTAAACCAATAATTGATGGCGCAATCTGTTCATCTTCAAACAAGCCCATCGTGGTTTCTGTACCAGCATTTGAGGTCATAATGATAATAGTATTTTTGAAATCTATATCGCGCCCCTCACCATCTTTAATTGTGCCTTTATCAAAAACTTGATAAAAAATATCTTGAACACCTGGATGTGCCTTTTCCATTTCATCTAGTAAGATAACACTATAAGGTTTACGGCGAACGGCTTCAGTCAGTACTCCACCTTCACCATAGCCAACATAACCGGGAGGTGAACCTAAAAGTAATGACACTTTATGTTCTTCTTTAAATTCAGACATGTTGATGACAGTCACATTGTCTTCACTGCCATAAACTTGCTCTGCCAATGTTAATGCCGTTTCTGTTTTACCCACACCACTAGGGCCTGTCAGTAAAAATACACCAATGGGACGTTTTTCATCTCCCAACTGTGCGCGAGACGTTTGCACTGTTTTGGCGATTAAATCTAAAGCATGATCTTGGCCGATAACGCGCTTGGCCATGGTGTCTTTTAAGTTCAAAATTGTCTTTATTTCATCATCCTGCATTTTACCAGCGGGAATGCCAGTCCAATCAGAAATCACTTCGGCAATCAATTGTTCATCAACTTGCCAATGCACCATTGGCTGTTTATTGGCTGACAATATTGCCTTAAACGCCGTTAACTCCGCTAACAAAGGTGCTGTATCTGTTTCTGATACCTGAATTTGGCCAACTAATTCAGCAATTTTTTGAACGGTGACTAATTCGTCCTGCCATTGTGTCGTCAATGGTGTAAGTTCTTTTGAAAGCAATTTATGTTTTTTGGTTAATTCTGTAATCGACTTTTTATGATCTGAACCCGTTTTTTGCTCACGTGTAAGAATGCTAATTTGGGTGTCTAGTTGCTGAATTTGTCGTTGTAATGATTCAACCATCCCAGGGGTAGAAGCTTGACTCATAGCGACACGAGCACATGCTGTATCTAATAAACTTACCGCTTTGTCAGGCAGCTGTCGGCCAGTAATATATCGATGAGATAAGTTAACTGCGGCACATAAAGCTTGGTCAGAAACAAGGATTTTATGATGCCCTTCCATAACGGGCAATAAACCCCGCATCATTGCAATAGCTTGTTCAGAAGAAGGCTCTTCAATTTTCACCACTTGAAAACGACGCGTTAATGCGGCATCTTTTTCAAAGAACTTTTTATAGTCTGCCCATGTTGTTGCCGCGATGGTACGTAACTCACCACGTGCTAATGCGGGTTTTAATAAATTAGCCGCGTCATTTTGCCCTGCTTGTCCGCCACTGCCAATCATGGTGTGAGCTTCATCAATAAATAAAATAATAGGTTTAACAGACTGTTTAACCTCTTTAATTAAAGCTTTTAACCGATTCTCAAATTCCCCTTTCACCCCCGCGCCTGCCTGCAGCAAGGCTAAATCGAGTACATGAATACGAACATTTTGTAATGCTGTCGGTACTTCTTTCTGAGCAATTTTAAGCGCTAAACCTTCTACAACCGCGGTTTTACCGACACCAGCTTCCCCCGTTAAAATAGGATTATTTTGTCGACGACGGGTTAAAATATCGATCATCTGCCTAATTTCATTATCACGTCCAAGAATAGGATCTATTTTCCCAAGTTCGGCTTGTTCTGTTAAATTTTGGGTAAATTGGTCTAGATTTGGCGTTTTGCTCGGCGCTGATTGCATTGCCTGAGTTTCTTCGATATCGCTACTAGATACTTTATGCTCTGTGGATTGACGAGCAAGCTGAGGCCATGCATGTTTTAGCTGTGCAGGATCTATTTTAAGGAGCTGTTTTGCAGAGCGCGAAACCAAAGAGTTTAATGAATCGTCAGTCAGTAAGGTAAAAATCAGATAGACCGTTCTTATCTCACTATCATTGAATTCAATACTGGTATTTAACCAAGTTTGACGAAGCAAACTCACTATATGTGGTGATAAGCTTGGCGCTGCACTGTTGCCTGTTTTAAACTTTTCTAACCCCTGACGGATATCACTAATCAACTGATCTTTTTGTACTGAAAAACTGGCCATGATGATGTCTAAATCACCCGAACCATTCTCTAGCAACGCTAATAACCAATGCTCAATCTCAACGCTGAATTGGCTGCGGCTATGGCATACGCTGGCAGCGGTTTCTAAAGATTGTCGACATACTGGGTTAAGTTTTCCTACCAATTTACTTAAAGTCATCGCTGACATATTCATAGTCCTTTATTAATTAAATCATTAAGCTTTTTATTTGTTGTCCACTCTCTGCACGGCTCATTAGGCCGCAACCTAACCCTAGTCCGATTGCAGACTTTGATAATTGAGCGGTAGGTGCATCTTGTTGTTTTATTTCTAGAAATATCTTGTATTTCACTGACTGACCTAAATAGTTTGAGACTAGTTTTTTAAGTGATTGATAACTGACAGTCCCAGGCATAAAAGCATTAACCGATGCGCCTTCCTTCGGCTTTATATGAATACTGACACTAGAATTAATATCCCATACACGGCTACCTATGCTGGCATCAACACCTAAGCGGGCGTACTGCCCTTCTGGCATACTTCGACTCGCCATTCGGGTTTGCTCTGTTTTCGCTAAGGACTGCCAACGTCCTTGAAAAGATAAAATATTTACATTACAGCCAGTAAAATCATTTAACATTCTTCGTAATGACTCAGCACTGGGCGTTTTAGTGTGACAAAAACCTGCGTAATAACGGTTTAATGATTTGTTACCACTAAGCAAACTCAATACATGGGTAAAACTGTCAGTAACGCCTGTTTCAGGGGATTGATAATTTGCCGAAAAACGATACTTTTCCCATGAACGATAGAATAGGGAGATAAGCCGGTGGTTAAATAAATCGTAAAAGTCACGCATGCCATTATCTTTAAGCCGCAAGCGCTCTAGTAGCAACTCGGTATAATGTGAAGGCAATACACCACTGGGTCCGGTTAAGCCCATAAATGATATATGCATATCGGCGGCAACTTTATCAGTTTGATGTGTCGATGTAGACGCTACTTTGCTGATTGCTTGTCCTGGAAAACCAAGATGTTGATCAGACTTAAAACGCAACAACTCCTTGCTGGGAATGGCGTCATAACCCACCTTATAACCTTGCTCTCGCCCTTGAGATAATTGTTGTTGAAACTGATAAACGGCTTGATAAAAGTCATGTTCTGATGGCGTATCGATTATCGCCTGCAACTGATTGTTCATTACTTGTAGGGTCATAGCAGCGGCCTTAGTCCAGTTCGTGCTGGCCAAGTATAAGCAACCGAATTATGATCTTTAAAGCGCATACTCAAACGGGTAAAACTATTGATTGCAGCAAATTGTGCAAAAAAGTGATCTAAAATAGTGCAAAAGAAAAACACGCCACTGCCAGAGTAATGATCTTTAATAAAGGTAATTTCAATATGACTGCCGCTGCAAAAGCTAATCCGGCCATGTTGGTTAACCCTTGCTGTGTCTGGGCTCACTTCAACAGAATGAATATTCTCTATTAAATTTTTATTTTCTGGCGAACACTTAAAATCGTATAATTTAAGGGTTTCTTTTAAGTTAGACAGTGCATCTTTGCCACTAAAACTATCAATAGATAAATGGGTCACTAACTGCCATCGCGAAGCATCACTCAGCGATGCACGCACAGGTAGCGTAGGCGCAAGCAAACATTTAACGTGCTTAATAATGTCGGCTCGCTCTGGTACGAACATTTTGGGTTCATTAGTCCCAAACGGAAGATGCGCCGGTAAATTACGGTTGCTGCATTGAGCGGTGATACTTAATATCCAAGCGCCGTAGTCTTCTTCGGACTTGAATCCTTTAAAATTATGATCGACTAACGATAAAAACGATTCAGTGCCTAATTCAGCATAACCACCAGACCAACTAGCAGACTCACGCCTAACATGCCAAAATAAATTATTG
This sequence comes from Shewanella sp. CAL98-MNA-CIBAN-0140, assembly GCF_040309905.1. Classification (NCBI taxonomy): domain Bacteria; kingdom Pseudomonadati; phylum Pseudomonadota; class Gammaproteobacteria; order Alteromonadales; family Shewanellaceae; genus Shewanella; species Shewanella sp. CAL98-MNA-CIBAN-0140. The sequence goes on along the minus strand of NZ_JBEOPI010000001.1, from coordinate 124,846 downwards.
TGACCTAAATATTGCGGATGTGATTCGCCATAAAATGGGGTAACGTCTACCTTGTTGTCCTTAGGGTCATAAGCAATAACATCTTTAATGCTAATAATTTCAGTCACTTCAGAGTCAGAATAACGGGCAGCTAATTTATATTCATACTGAGAAGCATCAATGCTTACCGGTTCTAATTTTTGTTCAAACAAATTAATCACCGGCGTACAACCTAACAGAAAATGATTGGCACTAACTTGCTTATCTAAATCTTGAGAGCCTTCCTTTAGATAAATATAAAGTGAAAACTTATTGTCGATCCCTTGCCAGCTGCCGTCTAAATCATCGATGTCAAAAAACAAAAATTTTTCAGGGAAAATAAAATTTTCCAGTAATAATCGATAACCGGAACTGGTACGTTGACTGTAAGGTATCACTTGTTGTTCATCTTCAAAGCCAACCGCTTTTAAATGTCTTTTTGTTAAAAACTTACACACAGTTTGCTGCTCATTCACTAAAGCAAAACCTAGACTGTGTTCAAATAACAATTGATAAAGTTGAAACGTTTGATGATCTTGGCCATTCAAGAAAAAGCGTAATTTATCAACACCAAGGCTTGGCATGCTAATTTCGTCAAATTCACAGGCGATATCAAGCTTAATAATAGCCTTAGCACGTTCTGGCCATTGTGGTTCAGGGGCATTAAACGGTGCATTTTGAAACTGGGCTTTCTGCACCTCAATTGGCCATAATTTCATGTCATATGATGTTTGAAAATGGCAGGTTTTCATCCCCTCAACCTGGGTATCTACCTGAGTTGCTCTGGGTAATAACACGCCAGTAGTCGACAAGTTTTCAGTGGTTACTTTGATAACGGACATCGACGGTATTGGCGCTTGGTAATCGGGATATAACTGGCCTAATAACGCCTCAGTTAATTCAGGAAAACTATCATCAAGTTTTTGCCTAATTTGTGCTGTTAGCAAAGAGAATGCTTCAATTAATCGTGAAACATGAGGATCTTCAACATGTTCATCACTTAAGCGTAAACGCCCGGCAACTTTAGGATATTGCTCAGCAAATTCCGCTCCCATATGACGAATGAAAGCCAGCTCACGATTGTAATATTCCAATAATTCCTGATTCACAGAATTCCCTCATTAACTATCATCGCCAAGTGGACAGGCTCAACTTCAGAGTCAAACGTAATATATTCAGGCTCAGGTTCTGCATACAACAATGCATTAATTTTTAATCTTAAAACCCGGTCTAATGGTTGTTCATTATCGACTGTTTCAACCATTACTTCTAAAAATCTCGGTTCGAATCGTTTAATGGTATCGGCAACTTGTTTACATAAAAGCTGACGCCCATCTAAGCTCGCGACTGGCATAGAAGAAAAGTCACGCAAACCATAATTCATCAAAGAATTATCAAGCTCAGTTAAATGATCAGGCCACGTTTGCCATTGCAATTTAGCATTGAGTAGATTTTCTAAATCGCGACGAACATTAGACCTTAACTGACGTAAGTTAAGGCCACGATGGCTGTCTTTGACGTCTTGCTCGTTTGGCGCATCATCTATCAATCTATCTAGAATTGACGCCATTATCGGTTGTTGGTTATTGCTCAACACGGGGCCTACTGCAACACTGGAGTGGTAACTTTAGTAATTTGATTTAATGCGATAGCATTATCATCGACAAACCACATTTTTAAGCCCTTGCCTGAAACAACATTAGTCGCGATTTCATGCCAATCGGTTTCTCGTCCCAGTTTTTGCGCATCCGTTTCACTGCCACCATAAATCATTGGAATATGTGCTTCGCCGCTCGGTCCATTTTTGATGGCTAAATCAACCCGACGCCAAACCATTTCCAGTAATGAAGTAGCCGGTTTAAAGTTGATATAATCAATTTCAGATAACTGCGCTAAATAGAAATTACCGTCAGTACCAAAAATCTCTATGAAACCGCCTAAAGTGTCATCCAGATCACGAATTTCTTGATGAGTGATATCGTTTAACACTAAGTTTACTTCGGGACGCAGAGTTTCAAGGCTGCTTGCACACTGAGTCACATCATCTTGAGCATCAACCATTGCTAAGCGTAATTTCATTAATGCTTCAACGTGCGCATCAGACTCAGCAAAAAGTTGCGGTACTGTTTTGCCCGCCATAAAATCTTGTCGGGCTTGTTCAGCACGGATCAACTGACGTAAATTTGCTGCGCCAATTAAAAAGTCAGGATGCTTTTGCACTAAAAAGTTTAATTGTTTGTCTGCACGCTCAAGTTCACCATTAATACATAACAACTCAACATGTTGACCTTTTAAGTCAATATTCATCGGGTCGTCTTTTAATTGTGTCTCAACTAACTGTATTGCATCTTGTAGTTGGCCGCTCTGCAGCATTTGTTGAATTTTTTGCATTTGATACCTTTATGTTAGTTTCTTGATGTCAGTTCAGTGACCAATTTAATACTGGACACCATCTGATCTAATTGAAAATGAGGTTGTAACTGAATAATCGAATAGAAATGCCCAGGCTTGCCGCGAATTTCTTTTACCTGTACTTGGGCACTTCGCAGTGGGTATTTACTTCTTACATCATCTGAGGACACGTCTGAAGCGGTAGTGTATTTATGCAGCCACAGTTGTAGCTCTCGCTGGCAAGCCTCTGCAGAATGAAGTGAACCTATTTTTTCACGGCCTAATACTTTGATGTAATGAGCAAAACGTGAAACACATAAAATGTACTGCAACATCGATGATAATTTTGCATTGATATTGTCTTCTAACAGTTCATATTTAGGTGGTTTCTGAACAGAAGCATTACTGTAAAAAACTAAATGTTCACAGCCTAAAACCGGAGATAAAGGAATAAAACCTTGGTCAGAAATAGACTTTTCCGCCCGATCACTGATTAATAAGTCCACCGATGGCTTCATGCGCTTGCGATACAAATCGGGCTCATATTGGCTCACTGCAAGATCGCAAACTAATCCTTTCTTACGTGCTCCAGGCTCTAGGCCACGGATATGACCAAACCAGCCTGACTCGCTAAATGCACGAATTAATACCCCACCGAAGGCATAAGCAGCATTGCCCCATAAATGATCTTTTTTAGGGTTTTTAATCGATTCTTTAAACTTAAATCCTTCGCTACGGGTACCATCAATAAGATAAGGGGAACGCATTAGGATGTTGGGCATAGTTAAGCCAATGAAGCGAGAATCGTCCATTTTACGTAACGAATTCCACTTAATGTACTCATGTTGTTCAAAAATTTTAGCGATATTCATATGAGCAGATAAATCGGCAAAATCATCAGCACCAAACAAAGAAGCACTAGCAGAGGTAATAAAGGGCGCAAAAGCGGCCGCTGCAGTGCGGGATATTTCTTTTAAAATATCAATATCATTAGTAGAAACGCCAGGACGGCTTTTATGAGTGATTTGATAATCACCAATTAATGTGCCGAAGGGCTCGCCACCGGACATGTCGTATTCATTGTTATAAATCAGTTTAAAAAAATCGCTTTGGTCAAACTCAATGGCCCGATTAATGTCTTTAGACAGGGTTGTCCAACAACAATCGAGCATTTTTACTTTCACTTTCTGGTCTTTATCATGTAAATCTTGCTGTTGAACAAGATAAAGTACTCCGCGCCAGCTGGCTTCTAACGCTTGAAAAGCATCATGATGAAGAATTGCATTAAGCTGTTGTTCTAATTGTCTATCAATGCGTTCAATAGCTTTAAGCAAGAAAGGTAAAACAGATGTTTTATCGAATTGGTTAAGCGAATGACTTGAGTTTTCAAGCCAAAGCAATAACGACCTAGTCGAGTCCGACTCTCGCAAGAACCGTTCGACTAGGTGTTTATTTTTTAGTGCCTGTGTCTTGGAAGATACTGGTTTGTTAACACCAGTATCTTCTTTGAAAATTTCACTTGTTACAAATGAAATGGTTTCATGCGGCATCGTTTGTTTCTATCCTTGAAAACAAATGAGGGTCACTGCATTAGCGCGTGATTATCCTACTTTAGGGATCTTTGCGACTAAACGTAAAGAGGCTGTAAGTTCTTCCATTTGTAACCAAGGACGTAACCATGCAACTGCATTGTATGAACCAGGTTGGCCAGGGATTTCTTTAACTTCAACTTTTGCGTCTGCTAATGGGTACTTGGCGCGAATCTCTTGCCCACCACCTTCTGAAGCATTAACAAATGATAAAATCCAGCGATTTAACCAAGACTCGACATCTTCAGCTTCCATAAAGCTACCAATTTTGTCTCGAGCCATCACTTTAAGATAATGCGCAAAACGTGATGTTGCCATCAGGTAAGGTAAACGTGCAGAAATGGCTGCATTCGCGGTAGCATCATGGTTAGACATTATTTTAGGTTTTTGGCAAGATTGAGCGCCAAAGAACACTGCATAATCAGTATGCTTGTAATGACACAGAGGTAAGAAACCCAACTTACTTAATTCAGCTTCGCGGCGATCGGTAATGCCAATTTCTGTTGGGCATTTTAAATCCGGATCACCATCATCACTGGTAAATACATGGGCTGGTAATCCTTCAACCTTACCACCACCTTCGGCGCCACGGATTGCGGTACAGAAACCATATTTGCTAAATGCCTGACCCATATTAGTTGCCATAACATACGCTGCATTCATCCAGCAATAGTCATCATGATCAGCTACTTTAGCACGGCCACTTTCTAAATCTAATTCGAATTCTTCATAGCAAAACTCTTCAACAGGTTGAGTTGCTTCACCATATGGAAGACGGGCAAGCACTCGTGGCATGGTTAAGGTGACAAAACGAGAGTCATCACTGTCACGGAAAGAGCGCCACTTAGTGTATTCTAAAGATTCAAATACTTTTTCAAGATCCCGTGGTTTACTGAGTTCAGTCCACTCATCAAAACCAAATAAAGAAGAACCAGCAGCAGAAACAAATGGGCAGAAGCCGGCGGCTGCAACATTAGATATCAATGATAATGTTTCAACATCTTCAGGATGATTACTAAACTCATAATCGCCGACTAAACAACCATAAGGCTCTCCACCCGGGGTACCAAATTCTGCTTCATAGATTTTTTTGAACATTTGACTCTGATCAAACTCAACCGCTTTACTCAAATCTTTGTGAAGTTCTTTTTTAGACAAACTCATGACACGAATTTTAAGCATTTCATTTGTTTCAGAGTTTTTCACTGTATGATGCAATCCACGCCAACTGCCTTCCAGCTTTTGCAGATCTTCATTGTGCATGATGGCAGCTAATTGCTTAGAGATAATATCGTCTAAACGAGTAATCGCCTTGTTAAAAGTAACTGTGAGGTTTTTATCCCATTGCACAGTACCTTTCAGGGCTTCTTCCGTTAATGAGCGAATAAGCTCTTCTGCACGCGAAGAATCGGTTTGCTTGGTTGCAAAAATTGCTTGCTCTAAAATAGAAACACTTTGTGCTTGTTCTTCAGATACAGCATCTAATGACGCAGCTTCCATGCTCATTATTCCGCTCCTTTGAGGTTAAGTTCACCGGCTAATTTATCTAGGCTGGTAGTGTTATTTAACACTTCTTCTAAGATATTTTCGAGATTCTCAGAACGATCAACTTTGGTCATCAAATCACGGAGTTTGTTGCGGGTTTCCATTAATTTTTTTAATGGTTCAACCTGATTAACAATAGCAGCAGGCTCGAAGTCTTCGATGCTGCTAAATTGTAATGCTACCTTCATTTCAGTATCATCACCGGCGAGCGTGTTAGGTACTGAAATGTTTAATTGGGGACTCATACGCTTTAATACATCATTGAAGTTGTCGCGATCGATTTGCACAAAACGGCGGTCTTTCAATGGCTTTAAATCTGCGGCGTTGTGTCCAGTAAAATCACCCGTAACACCGATAACAAAAGGCAGTTCTTTTTTTACAACTGTACCTTCTGTTTCAACATCATAGGTAATATGGACACGAGGTTTTCTTACTCGCTTTAATTTATCATGTACACTCATATGAACTCCTTTCAATAATATGTTGAGTAATCAACTACAGATCAATCTTCCGTTTTTATTCCAGATAACTTGAAGAAACCATTCCTTGCTTCACCATCTTGGATTAATTCTTGTAACAACTCAGGCAAACTGAGATCACTCCAACGTATAACTTGTTCAATGGCATAAGACATAGGCGAATGTGGTTCGGTACGTCTAAAAAAGTCCGCTATCGTTTCAAGGTGATTAATGGCTTCTGCTCTCGAATTAAGCTGTCCATCAATACTTGAGGACGTTGTGCTGCGGTCGTTAGTATCGCTATGTTGCTCTTCTTCTTGATGTTGTTCTTGTTCAAGTTTTGTTTTGTTTTTTGCAATAATTGGCGCCGTAATAGCACTGATTTGTAGCGCACATGCTTCTAATGCTTTGCGAATGTAACTTGTAGGCTGTGGCTCACCGCTCATCGCTGCATCCATGGCAGCAGATAGCTTGCTAAAAGCGGCAATGGCCTCTTGAACATCACGGTCTAATTCAATAAAAAAACTGTCAGAGGTTTCTCTAATGCTATGTTCGACATCTTCAAGTGACACAGAACCTGAATCAAAACGTTTTTCTTGTTTTTCTTTATCTAAACGACTGGTGTCTAAAGCTTGCTCATATTGCCAAGTAGAATAAATGACACCACCATCAGTGATTGGAATCGTTCTGATTGGATGAATTAAAGACCCTTCGCTTTCGATACCGTTTAAACCAATGAGCGGCGCAATGCGCTCAGCTAAATCAGTTGGCTCAGGGGTGGGATAGATAGTGTCCCAATAGCGATCAACTAGCTCTGTGGCTAGAGTGAAACCAAAACAAAGTCCTTTAAAGCCATATAACCTACAGGCGGCCTCTATAAACCAAGCAACATATTCAATATCTTTTGATTGTTGTTTTAAGATGTCTGGGACTTGTTCGAAAATTGGTCGCCATTCAACTGCAACTGACAATACATCTTCTTCGTCAGTCAGTGCTTTACGTTCTCTAGAACGTGCAATATTTCGAACATCTTTAAGTAGATAATAAGTTGATGTCGGACTTATATCTTCACGAGGATCAACTCCTGACTCCGCATCAATGGTAATGGGAAGAATTAATTCATCAATTGTTAAATTCTTTAGCTTACTCAATCTAATTCAATCCCTGAATAAAAACGATTAATTTACAATAATAAAAGTATAGAACGTCAAAAACAATACTTACCGGCCTTTAATAGAAGTAAAAGACAATATAATGCCAATAACTAATTACAATGGATAATCATAAAAAAATAAATACATCCTATATAATTACACTCGATATCATTACACTCGATATAATTACATTTAAAATAATGTTATTGCACATCTAAACACAACATTTATAAGTAATTACTATCGGAAATGACATTCATTAAACAAAAATACTCATATGAGATTGATTTATTTAAACATCAACTAAATATTGGAATTGTTTTATCACTATCATCAATGACATTTATTTTTTTAGGTGTATTTTTAACGAGAATGCAGGTGACATTATCTCGTGCATTTCTGACTAAAGAGGCATGGAGTAGTGCCATACCGGAATCAATGATATTGCCAGACTTTATTGTTCGTTCAATTTCAACATCATTTAATTCTTTATTTAAACCATCGCTACAAAGTAAAAAGACATCACCCTCTTTCATATTATCGGTGCGATAGTCTATGTCTAATTGTGAGTCGACACCGACAGCCCGAGTGATCACGTTCGCTAATGGATGAGATTCAGCCTCTTCAGGTAGAAGTAACCCTTCATCAATCATGTCGTTAACTTGACTGTGGTCTTTAGTGACTTGCTTCATTTGTTGATCCCGTAACAAATAAATTCGGCTGTCGCCTACCCATAGCAAGTGATAGTTATCTTGGTATAACCACAAAACAACGACAGTACTGCCTGCCACCTTCCCATCAAACTCATGCTCACTCATTTGTTGCAAAAAACGATTACTCGCAATAAGCGACTGTTTTAAAACATCTAATGTAATCGTTTCTGGTTGTAAATGTTCAACGGCCTGCTGGATGCCATCAATCACTAATTGACTTGCGACATCTCCTGCTGCATGTCCACCCATACCATCTGCAACCACCCAAATACCTAAATGTGGTAATTCCAGATATGCATCCTCGTTGATTGCTCTTACGGTGCCTCGATGAGTTAATGCATGACTTAAGTGCATGATGTTTGTTCCTTAATGAGCTCTGCAGTATTCCAACCACGTTGTTGCCATTGACCATTTAACATAGAAATAAATTGACTGATCTGTGGTAAGCCTTCGGTAATAATCGTGCATGGTTCAACATCGTCAGATCCCTCTGTCCACCATATGCTGTAACGATCAAAGCGTTTTCTGTATTGCTGGTCTAGTAATAAAAGCACATCAGGTGAATTGTCCCCCTGAAAGACCCACGCTTTCTTGTTGCGATCTAATGATTCACTCTCGAGTAGCTTGTCGTTATTGGCGGCTACCGTTAAAGGCTCTTTTGTAATGGCATCTAACCAATTACCAAGAACAGTATCATCTTCAAGTACTTGTAATATGTGTTGTTCAAAAACCTCAACCCACTGATTATCTTTCCAACCTCTTAAAGCCGATTGATTATGTAATCCGGCTAAAGTGAATGGATAATGGCGACCAACATGATCAACACTTGGAATGACGGTCCCGACCACGGCTTGGTCGCAACACACTCCGGCAGATAACGAAAAATGCCAAATGGGACTCGTCAGATAATAATCCAACCAATTGTGTTCGGTTTGTTCTTTACTCACTGCAATAACGGCTTGTAACCAATCATTCCAATTTTTAAGAAAATCAATATTTAAGTTCTGCTGAATAAAATCACCTTTTGAGGGGACTTTGCCACAGTAACCTACTGATGTTAAAGATTCGCAGGACATCTAAACTTCTCCATATTTGCCATCCAAAATGGATTGTTAACACTGTTTGCGGTCAATTTCAGTACAGCATTGTAACCTTTGAGATTGATGAGTAACTTGCCATCTTTTTTCGTTTTTGGACGCTTTTTACTTAATTCATCTAATAATTTGAAGAACGACCATTCACCTTCATATTTCTTATTGATAGAGCGACCACCATTGGGAGGTGAAAATGCAATTCGTGTTTCGTTATTAGCTCCAGGACCAGGCCACGTAAATAACTCTTTGCGAGTAGGTCCGTGTCGATATTTAAGCTGCTGACTGTCTATTTCGAATAAAAACATACTCACACTTCTATCTAATAATTCCGGTTCTAATGAAAAATTAACGATAGGCTGCTTAGATCCTGGTTCGAAAAATGCTTCTTTAATGATTTCAGCACGTTGATACATTTCTAAAATGTCATTACGAATGCCGATATTACGCTTAAAACGCCAAGGTTTTTTGCTGGTATCGACATGTGAAGCAAGGTATTGATCCCAAAATTTATCTAAGGTGCCGCCATAACCAAAAAACTTGCTGAAGTCTTTTAGTCTGACATCTTCTGACGATTTACGGTCAAAAGGGTAACGCCCTGCGATCGCACGATTGAATTCGGCCAAGACTTGCGAACGCCAAATACCATTGAAACGTTGACTTTGATTGGATTTTGCAAACGAGCGAGTACGATAAGCCACTTCACTTAGCCAATTTTTTACTGGATAAGGTAGATCCATCAATTGCTCTGATAAACTGGATCCTAGTTGAGCAAAGCTTTCTTCTATGGCTTGATTAACAACGTTACCTTGCCCTTCTGACTGCATTGATAATTTACTGTAGTTTCGATTAAGAGCGCGTAATGTCGTTTGAATTTTATCAATATCGGCAGGATTTATTTTGAGCAATTCTGCAAAAGCAAATTCCACATCCTTGCCGGGCAAATCAATATCTAACTCTATTGCAGTATCAGGTAAGAGCCGATTTAATCGTGCTTTTTTAGACCGAAATGCAACATCTGAAATATTACTGGCCACTTCCGCAGCGGCCTTTAAATTATTTGAATCGGCAGGAAGCTTAGTTAAATTCACATTTTTCTGCACTGCTGTAATAATAGTTTTTATCGGTTGGTCTGGACTAGCAAGTGCAGCAGTAACACTCTCTGCTTCCTCACGTGTTGAATATGGTTTAATAGCAAGGTCACTTAAGAAATCTTCCCAATAGAAAATATAGTCACGAATGTATCTGCTTTCTAACGCTTGGGTAATCTGCGCTTTGGCTTGCTCATCTAAATCAATTAACTCATCACCATAGACCCAACTATCTGCGGTTAGGTTTTTGATTATCTTGTTCTTTTCTATGCTAAAAATCCCATGAAAACCATTAAAAGTATAAAGACCAGGAATGCCTTGATTAAATTGGCGACCACTGGTGAACACCAAACCATCTAAACTGTCTAAACTCAGAATATCGACCAGTGTAAAATCTGGGATACTGCTGTTTGAAAAATCACTTTTCAAACGCTGATAGGCGCGCTCAACCAGAGGTAGCATGGTCAAATTAATCCGCGCACTATCAACTGTCATACTGTCATATTGATGACCTCTAATCCCTAAAGACAGTAATGTATCTATGTGCTTATTTAGCTCCTTCCTAACCTCACTATTGACATCACCAACAAGGTTTCGATCGATATAAGCCGAGAACCAGACTTGCACATCACTTTTGTCAAAATGCTCAGGAAAATACAACATTAAGTAGGTTTTTAATGTTTCATATAGGTAGTTAAGGTGCTCACTGTTGGCGTCCATTTCTTCACTAAGCACACCTTGTAGGTAAGGCATTAAATGTGTTTCTAAGGCACGGTGATAAGCCGCTGTCGCCGGTTGTTTAAGCTTATCTCCTTGATACAAACCAAAGGTATATGCATCCTCCGGCTTGTCAGTACCAAAACCAACAGGGAGATCACGAATTAATGTTAAGCCTTTGGTTAGTGTAATGACATCTGACTTAGCATTTAACCCACCACTGGTAACGGTTTTATATGCAGTGACACCTTGATAAGTATCATCAATCAATTGTCTATTCCAATCATAACTTTGCCACCAAACATAACTAGCAAGCAAGGTGACACCTGCAGCAATGCCTACTGATACTTTTCGTAAAAGTTTATTATGGTTTGTATGTTTACGATTGGTTGATGCTAAATTTTTCTCCGGAAAAATAACATCTTCTAACAGGCGTTTAATAAAGTAGCTGCGTTGTTTATTGGCGGCGAAGGTTTTAGCTTTACTCTTAATACCACTGGATAAGTGACTAGAAAGATGATCAATTGGCGTACCTTCTTGAGTTGCACTGGTTAAGTAAACACCACGCAATAGCGGTGCTTCTTCGTATGCATTAGGCGCGAAAATTTCTTTCAGAAAATCATCGGCTGAGCTCTGTAATAATCGAAGCTGCTTTGGAAACTCATAGATGGCCGCACGACGCTCTAGGTCGCGTTCGTTTTTTAAACGGCTATTTAATCTTGCATTTAAATTTAATAATAAATCATGAAATTCTTTATTAAATGAACTGACAATATCAGTGTCTTCTGTATCGGCATTGAGTGGGAAGGTAATACCCCAAATTTGTTCACAATCTTCTTTGGTTAAATCATCAAAAAATTCATTAAACCCGGCAACTAAATCTGATTTAGAAAATAAAACATACACAGGAAAAGTCATACCTAGTTGATTTTGCAGCTCTTGTAAACGCTGTTTAATCGCCCGGGCGTGTAAGTTTCTCTCAGTCTTAGTTTGGTTTAACAAATCAGACATTCCCATGCTGATTATCACCCCATTAATAGGACGAACTGGGCGGTATTTTTTCAATAAGCCCAGAAAACCTTGCCATGCCCGAGAGTCTTGTTTTACATGACTATCTTGGGTGGTATAACGGCCCGCCGTATCAATTAATACCGCTTTATTGGTAAACCACCAATCACAATGTCTTGTGCCGCCAACGCCTTCTATCATATCTACGCCCATTTTTTCTTTTAATGGGTATTCAAGACCAGAATGCTGAATAGCGGTTGTTTTTCCGCTTCCAGGCGGACCAATCATGATGTACCAAGGTAATTCGTAAATACTTTTATTTTTAGTTAACTTGGTATTTTTTAGAATATCTAACGCTTGGGTCATTTTATTTTGTAAAACAGTGATTTCACTTTTGGCTAAGTCATCACCGGTCACGGAGTTACCCTCTTCACCGTTAATTAAGCTATCAACCATTTTCTCGCTTTGTTTTTTATTCTTGAGTTGTCGAGAAAAGTGAATAGCACCAAAAATAATAACAATAACCAGTAGTAAGATAATCCGTGTGGCTGCTGATGCTAATGGTTCATACCCCGCTATAGCCACTAAAGGGCCACCAAACCAAATAAGTAAAGCTAAGCATAAACAACCTATTATGGTAATTGCCCATTTAGACTTAAGTGTGTCGACAATTCCTTTGCCAATTGATTTTAAAGACATTGATGCGATTCCTTTGTGTCACACTAAAACAATAAGTCGATTTCAATTCGACGATTTAACGCGCGGTTCTGTTCACTGTCATTCACCACACGGGGCTCAGACTCACCACGACCTTCGGGCCACAATCGGCCACTTAGCGATGCGTTATTAGCAAGAACGTTCGCAATCGACGTTGATCTTGCTAATGAAAGATGCCAGTTTGATGGATATTTAGACGTAAAGATGGGCTCATCATCGGTATGGCCGGTGATCAAAATTTTGCCATTTGTGCTCTCTAGCGTCAGAGCTATTTTGGCTAAAATCACTTCAAAATCTGAACGAGGTTGAGTGTTACCAGAAGCAAACAGTTCAGTCGCCCCAATGCGGATCCTCACGCGATCGCTTAATTGTTCTACTTCGAGTAGATTTTTCCCAATTTCGGTTTGTAAAAGTTGTTGCAGTAATAACGCTTCGTCACGACTGATTTGTTGTTGCGCATCAATGGTTTTTTCCCAAGGCACAATCGAGGTCAATTCTTTATAAGCGTCTGATGAATAGTGGTTAATGCTGTAACTAAAACTCATATAGATAAATAAAGTAACCACACCAAATAATGCCCCGATAACCCATAAAGGAAATGGCTGCTGGAAGGTTAAATTAGGCACAATATTCTGTCGCCATTCTGGTGATAATTCTCGATGAAAATCGCCTTTACAAGATTGAATGGCTAAATACGTTTTTTCACGTAACGCTTCTAGTTTTTGATCGCCTTGAGGCTCAACTCTCATTTTGCCAACAAATCCAAGTGTTAAGCATAAATACATCAACTCAAGTAAATTACACTTTTCAGAAGGATGACGAAGTGATGCTTCAAGCAAGGTATAAAAATATTCACCACCCAAAGTTTCATTGTGGAAAGTAGAAAGCAAACTGTCAGATGCCCAATAGCTTTGCTCTCCCCAAGGCGTATTGAGGACCACTTCATCAATAAAACAACACAAGCAATATCGAGCAGACTTAATGTCATCTGACGCTAAATTTGCATTACGTAATTGTTGCTCATAATTCTTGATGAGTTCGACACAATGCACCCGTAAAGTATTGACATCATCATGCTGGCTACTATTTCGTAATTGGCTACAAATAGATAAAAGAGTCCCCGCAAAATCAACGATTGGGTTTTGCGATAAGCTTAGTTGAGATCGGTTGTCTCGATTATCAGCTCGGTGATCTTGAATCAAGGTTCTCTGACTATCATCATCGACTTTTGTTTTATTGCCAGCCATACCCGACCCTTTCCCTGGGCGAGGTTTAACGATGGTTTTATCGTTCACAAAATTATCCTTAATGTTTTGGCGTTAAATACTCACGGCCCAAAGTTCAATTTGTAAATCTGGATATGCACCAGAAATATGCATTGCTACACCGCCACTTGATTTAAGCTTTACCCAATGGCTGTTGTTTTTATCTAATTGGAAATAGTGATAACCAGCATGATATGGCACCTGTCTTGGCGCGACTGGGAGGTTTGATATTCCGATGCCTGGTAATTGGTTATTAACCAACTCACGAATGGTTTCGACTGACCCTATTTTAATTTGTGACGGTAGGCGTTGACGAAGCTCGTCATGAGGAACATTTGCTTTAACAGCAAGAATAAATTCAGCATTATCAAGCATGCTTTTATCTGCAATCGTAGAGAAATACACGCCAAATTTGGTCTTTTCTAGGATTAACTCTGTGGCACTTTGTTCCAATACACTACTTAAGCCATGATTAACAATCACCATAGTATTACTAAACACATAAGTTAAATTATCATGTTGATAGACTGGAAATTTTGGCGGTCGCTTGTTGGGACTGCTGAATGTAGAAAGCTCACCAGAAAAACTAATGAGTGTGCGAAATAGCAATTCTGGATGAATATGACTAACAACGCCGTAATGTTCAAAAATGGGTTGATACTTATTCAAAAGTTGTAACATTAAAAAGTCTGCTATCGAACTAGAAGTTCCTTGGGACTGACTTAAGCGACCGGCAATGGCTTCTGCACGCTGATTAATCATGCCAGTGACTTCAGTTGTCATATTCATTAAGGTTTTAATGTGTTCAATGCCAATACATGCTGGGATAAACTTTTTATCTAGGCGGATAACGCCCTCTTCAGACACATCAATAACCCGAGCTATCGCAATTGAAACATAACCAGAGCGGTCTTCACTTTGTAACTTTAACCGACAATCTAATTTTGCAACTTGCAACACTTCCATAGCATCAGACCCAACACTTGTGTCAACAATGTTGTGATCTTCATAGCTGTAACGAGTAATTTGATTTTGTTCAGAAGATGAAATGTTCATCCCATTACTTTTCGCAACGGGAAGAACAAGATAGACAAGCTGATCCAATGTGCCGGCTGGAATAGTAATAGCCGTTGGTAACGGGCTCTGCTCAGGAAGACAAGCCAAGGTGTTATCGGGAAAAACACAATCGATACGGTCTAAACCAAATTGCCCCAGTGGAAGTAAGCTATAATTGACTTCATAGCTCACAACCCCCCAAGCAAGTGGATTGTTATTCTTGGCAGTTCGCGCTTGTTGATTTTGCAAAAAACGTTCTTGCTGCTGCATATGTTGCGGACGAAGAAACATGCCCTCTGTCCATGCTATTGGGCTAAAATCGCTCATAATTTCCCTATTTATTCACAACAATTATTTTTCAGAGTTATACACAGCTATTTTTTCGATGTTGATAACGACATCATCATAACCAGTAGGATCGACAGCGACGACTGAACGCCAACGAGATGAATCAATATCTCTGTACGCGACAATAACACCCACAAATCGGGTGTTTTGTCCCAGTGTCATGGCATACTCACGCGTTTCTGATGGCTGTAATTCCAACTCATCTTTACGGATAAGATCTGGACCAAGCACACTTTCCGCCGACTCATCAAGGGTAAAAAAATCTTGAGTATCAAAGATAGTTCTTGATGATAATTCAAATATTTTCACCACCACTGGTGATGGCCGATCGTTAATGTCAGGATTGATGTCTGCACTGGCATTAAAGGTAAGATCTGTCGATGGTGGGACGACAGCATTAATCGTTTTACAGCCAGAATTAAGTAATAAAAAACTTACTAATACAATTTGATATAAACCTAACTTCAATTTCATTTATTAGCCCTTAGTAATTTATAATGTTTTAATTTTATTGTCGTATGCTTTAACAAAATCATCTGATAATGCGGCAGCACTGTCTTGCATAAATTCTGTTTTTAAATTGGAATGTAAGCTTTTATATACTTTCCATTGGCGCATCTGTTTTTGTCCCGGCACTAACATGTCTGTAAGCGATTGATTTTGACTTTTGGCTTCAATAAACTCAGGATCTAATTGATTTAACAATCCACGGATAGCGCCTAATGTACCTGCGGTTAACGCGGTATCATGTTTTCGACCGTCATTAAATGCTTCGGTGATAGCTTGCTGGGATGACAAGAAACTCGCACTTTTTCTTAAAAATAAATTTTGAAAAACATCATCAATATTGGCCGAAAATTTCAATGGATTATTTTCACGCTGCTGGAATGTCGTTTGATTGATCCTAAACTCAGTCTTCAGCTTTGAACGTTGACGTAGAGATTCCATCAGTCCAGTCAACATAAACTGCATGCTTTGGCCCAATTCAAACATCAACTCTTCAGTTAACACATTGACATAATCTTGTTCATTGACTCCCAGACCTTGGAAAAATGCTTTGCTTAATGCAGATGCCGGGCTTACCTGTGAACTAACCGATACTTTGGATTTTGGTGCCACGGGGGCCACCTTTTTACCCTCCGTTTTTACCGTTTGAGTCACTTTTATGGGGTTAACGGGAGCCTGAGCAACAAGAGGCGCGGGCTCTTGCGGAACCGCAGACCGGATATCAGCTTTTGTGTGAGCTTGAGAATCTTGTCCAAAAATATCTTTATCCCATTCTTCTGGGATGGCAACCGGTGGTTGAAAATGGTCGTGCAAATCAGAGTTCATCTGTGAGAGACCCGCAGACTGTTGTCGAGATTGGTTCAGTAACATAGCAGAATCAAATCCTGCTAAATCAGACTCAAACCCAGTATCAAGCATTGATGAGGAAGAAGCTGGAATGACTTTATCCTGCGGCAAAGTCGCAACGTTTTGTACATCTTGTAGAGGACGACTATTGGAGGCCACATTTAACATTTGTAACTTCGCGCTGATCTCATAATCACCAAAAGTGAATAAATCATCGTGTTCAATTTTATGTTCACGATTGGTGCCTAACGCTTCGACAGCGCGATTGACATATAATCCGTTGGTTGATAAATCCTCAATGAAAAAATCATCACTGCGCTTGGTGATCCGAGCATGAGTACCAGAAACCACTTTTTCAGGATCCGGCATATGCCAGTCACATACATCAGAGCGCCCTAACGTTAAGGTGTCTGTGACACCTTTTATTATGACTTGCTCAGGGGATAACCTGTGATAACTCACAATCTCTAGCGATAATTCCATTTCTATTACATCTTCCTTCATCAACTTATTGACTAGCCAACATACTCAGTGAGTTATAAACGTTGAACACCATTTAGACGTTCATACATTTCATTCCCTCTGGCAAATAACTCTCTGGCAGTCTTCAGATATTGCTTTTCTAGATACACATTTGCTTGGCGTAAAAAAGAAGCGGCTAAACGTTTATCAAGCGTTAGCAGGGGCTCAAAATCATCAGGTAAATTCGTGGCGAGTCCCCTAACTTCTTTATCAAACTCTTGTAAGTCTTTCGGGTTATCAATCGCATCCAACTTCACGGTTAATTGATTAAATGTATCTCGGTAATAAACTTCAGCAGCATCGTATGGATAGCTGGCAGTTTTACCTTTTGCCGTTAGATCGTGATAGTCATTTAACCTTTTAACCGCAACTTTCAATTCAGCGCCATATGTAATTAATGACTTAGCTTGCGGATAGTTTACAAAAATATATTCGCCGGTAGTAATCAGCGCATCAATTTGAGTAATATCATGTTTCTTTAAGGCGTTATTAAATGTGCTTGCATAGAGAGTGTATTCTTCATTGGAGGCGATATAAGCATATCCAGGCTCGACAAACGTTAACCCTTCAACAATGGCCTGAATATTATTACTTCCCTGTTCATTGTAACGGGCTTGAAATAAAAGAAGACTCAAACGTTCAGACAGTGCATCTACGACAGATTGTTTACTTCGCTCAGCTTGGTTTTTCATTTGTAGTAAGCGAACTGAATCAGGATAAAAACGTTCTATATCATTAATAACTTGTGCTATTTTTTCATAATCTTGATACATACCATTATCGCTTTTCGGTAAGGAAGCAATACGTTGCTCAACAATATCCAACACTTCAGATTGATGTGTCTTTAATAAACCATTCTTAATCAGCGTTTTATCTTCTGGAATATCTTCTATCTGGGCTAATAATGCTGAAGCAGGAATAAACTCAAATGCTTGAACTTCGCTTTTCGCCTTGTTTGTCAGCGCGACTTTATTTTGTAAGTCGTCTAGTTGAACCTGATAATATTGTTGAATTTGAAATCCACCGATCGCAAGCACTGAACCAGCAGCAATGGCGGTAAGTAGTGGCCAACTTTTACTGTGGAACTTATTGATAATCAGATCGATGGAAGGCACACGTTGTACTTTTTTAAGCGCGAGACCTTTTTTCAACATAGGCCATAATCGTGTACTAATATATTTGGGTTTAATCAACTTATTGTTGATGATATCAACTTCATTTGCAGCAACACGGTTATAAGGATGTTTACTTGTTAGCAGCTCATAACTAATACACGAAAAAGCAAAAATATCGTCTGCCGCGCAGGCATCTTCTCCAGATAACTGCTCAAAACTGGCGTAAGCTGGGGTATAACCTGTTAAAGGAGAGTCTTGGTCGACTTCGGCAAATGCATATCGGTCCTCTCTTTGCTGTAAGTTTTTCGCAACGCCAAAATCAAAAACTTTAATATTCCCTTGGCGAGTAAGGAAGATATTTGAAGGCTTTAAGTCTGTATGGACAATACCTTGTTGATGAGCATACGATAATGCAGAAGCAATCTGATCAATGATTTTCATTGATCCTTTGAAGTTGATACCTAATGGTTTTGAACGTTTGATCACTTGGTCTAATGATTCACCATCTAACCACTCCATCACCATAAAGTGAAAGTCATCATCGGTATCTACATCATAAACTCTGATGATGTTTGGATGAGATAGTTTTTGAGTTTGTACTGACTCTTTGATAAGAACTTGTTGAGCTTCGGGTATATCAGATATCTGAGATAATAATACTTTAATCGCAACAAAAGGTTCGGTTACGTTTAATGACTCCAAATAGAGATCTTTGGCACGGTATATATCACTCATACCACCATGACCAATTTTCGACTCAATTAAATAGCGATTTTTGAAACACTTCCCAATCAAGTTAACTTTATTATTATTTTCAGAATGTTCAAATCCTGCCACAACTGTTTTATCTTCAGCAAAGTGATTTGGTGCTTTACTCTTATCCATAAGTACAGGTTAGTCCCTTAATGTTATCCTAAAGTATGTAAACTATCTTCCTAGTGAATCAAAAACACCCCAATATGTTGCAGTAAGAAAACGCAAAAAACAACACTTAAAAACTTAGTTAATAACTTTTAAATAAATTCATTAAAATAAGCTACCCATTGGTATGTATTAAAATTTAAAACCATTAAAAAGTATGTTTTTAATATGAAATAATCATCTAATTAGCTAAAAAACAGTTTTTCTATTGACCCAATAACACATTATCGGTAATTTACGGTTTCTTTTTAATGGACCACATTTTTAAAGGATTAAGCAAATATGAAACGCATCAATCTTTCATTACCCGTAATTGCGTTATTAGCACTTGCGGGGTGTCAATCAGCACCTGTCGTTGTATCTGAACCAATCAAAACATTTTCTATTTCTCCAGAGTGTATTGAATATACATTACAAGCAGATAATGAAATGATTATTGGGTTCACTCCTGTGTATTTCGAAGTTAATAGTGATAAGTCATACAATAAGCTTGATACTCACATGTCTTGTGTTGCGACTTACCTAGCCAAAAATTCTGATAAAGAACTTAATGTTCAGGGCTTTACAGATGACAAAGGCACGGTTAAATACAATAAGGCGTTGGCACAGCGTCGTGCTGATGGTTTAGTGGAGTTCTTAAGATCTTTGGGCACATCTACCGAACAATTAATTTCGACAACTAAAGTTATTGAAGATAACGGTGTGAAATTAACCAGCTCTGAGCGTTCTAAGACTCGTCGGGTAAACTTTTCTATTACGAATAAATCTTCATAAAAAATGAACGACAGTATTAATAAAATACTGTAATTCAAGTGTATTTATTATGCTTGTCATTGAATCTCAGCTTATCATTAAGCTGAGATTCAATAATTAATCAACAAGCTCTCAGTTATGTTGCACCTTACCCCATCTAAAAACTTGGTTTATTTAAACCATTGTTAATATCAGGGTTAAACAGCGATTTTTTATTTTATTGGTGAATTGTAGCCACACGACAGAGCCCATAATGAAGATGATTTTGCAGTATTAACCCATCACAGATAAAACGACTTCTAAAATATACTGTACACCAGATTAACTGAACTAAGTGACTCATCAATTAATCACTGGTCATTGAAAATAGATAATTGAACATAGGCAATTGAAAATAGTCCCCAATGAGGTTAGTGTTCAACATCCTTACCGAGTTTTAATCGAATGAATAACATTATCAATAATAGTAAGCAAAACTGGATATCAATAGCCTCGCCGCTGTAATTGCTTCTGTGCTCAACGTTGGCAATTTTTTCTTGTTTTACTCTCACTTTAAATCGAGCTAACTCATCGTCTAAGTTTTTAGTCATATCTGTAACTGCCAGGTCAAAACCTTGCATCGATTTTTCTGCTAATGTTTCATCAATGCCTATGGCAGTGGTTCGTTTTTCAAGCTTGCTGATCCCCGGTGCTCTAAAAAGCATTTTTCTACTTTTAATGTCAAACACTGCAGTATCGACAGAGGTTTGTACGGTATTTTCATTGCCCGGAATCACATACATACTCACGATTTTCAAATACAATAACGCGGCATTATTCTCTACAGACTGAGTCACTTGATCGTAGGAAACCAATGCCATGACATCGACATCATATAAACGCCCTACTTGTTCTAATGTGTTAAAACCATCACCGCCAGTAAGATAGGTACTCGGAATAACTTCAATGCGGTCAATATAATCATATTGAACAAAAGCCGCTTTTACTTTTTCAAGTAATTCGTATTGATCCTTATTATGCACGGCCTCTTTTTGAAAGCCTGTAAACGGCACAAAGGCAATACCGACTTTTACCGGTAATGTGAGCAATGGAACTTCGGCGCTATGTACTGCACGGTCTTCTTTATTAGGATACAAAAAGTCCATCAGGCTGCTCGAGGCAGGCTGCTTCCCCGACTGCTGGCTTACCAACGTATTGCATGAAGACAATAAAAAAACTGATGTCATCATAACCAACCATATTGTTTTCTTTTCCGTTTCCTTTTAATTATTTTCCATTTATTGATAACAATGGTTAAGTTCATTTTGCTCATTCAAGCAAGTTGAAATAACTAATCACACCAAAAGTTAATTATCTTCACCATATTAACATTATTAATACAACTCGTCGCCAATCAAAAACAATATAAGATACTGTTATATATAGAATATTAAAACTGGCACAGTTAGTGCTTGTTATTGATAATTAACATTAGTTACAAATGATAACGTGACGCTAACTCACTTAAGCATAACAATAAGTACATTAGCGTCATTTAATTCAAAAAATATAACAATAGCAGGTACCCCATGGATAGGTTCATCAGCATGAAGAAAATGGCAATTCCTTTACTTTGTATTGCAGTATTGAGTGGTTGCAGCGGCGAAGCAGAACAAGCAAAAGAAGATGAAAAATTTGCGATTCCGGTTGAAACCGCTTTAGTCACCACAGGCAATGTATCCTCTTTCTACAGCACGACCGCTACACTTGAAGCACCTGAAGAGTCCCATGTGATGAGCCGCATTGCTGGGATCATCGAAAAGATTAACGTTGAAGAAGGCGATCGGGTTACCAAAGGACAAATACTTGCGGTCATTGATGCCAAGCGTCAACGTTATGATTTCAATCGCTCTGAAGCCGAAGTGCAAATTATTCAGCAAGAATTAAATCGTTTAAACAAAATGAACAACAAAGAGTTTATTAGCCAAGATCAAATGGCCAAGCTCGAGTTCAATCTACAAGCGGCGAAAGCACAGCGCGACTTAGCCGAGCTGCAAGTCAAAGAAAGCCAAATCACCTCGCCCATTAATGGCGTTATTGCCGAGCGTTATGTTAAAACGGGCAATATGGCGAAAGAGTTCCAAGAGCTATTTTATGTTGTCAATCAAGACCAACTTCACGGCATATTGCACTTACCAGAACAACAACTTGCCAGTTTACGAGTGGGTCAACAAGCCAGTATTATTCAACAACATCAGGGTACTAAATCCGATATTATCGACGCAAAAGTACTGCGTATTAGTCCCATTGTAGATGCTCAAAGCGGCACCTTTAAAGTGACATTAGCCGTGCCAAATCAAGATGCAAAATTAAAAGCAGGTATGTTTACTCGTGTTGAACTGAAATACGACACTCACCTAGATGTGCTTACAGTGCCTTATAACGCATTAATCAACCAAGACAATACTCAAGCTTTATATGTGATAAAAGACACTAAAGCACAGCGACGCGAAGTCAGCTTGGGCTTTCGTGAAAATAACACTGTTGAAATTTTATTTGGTGTTGAAGCTGGCGAACAAATAGTCATCCGCGGCCAGCAAAATCTTAAAGATCAATCATTGGTAGAGATTATTACCCCACTTAGCTTCGCTGCTATTCGATAACGGAGCTGGATAATGTCGATAATCAATACTTCTGTTAACCGTCCCGTCACGGTGTGGATGTTCATGTTAGCTGTGATGCTGTTTGGTATGGTGGGGTTTTCTCGCCTCGCGGTAAAACTATTACCCGATTTAAGCTATCCCAGCGTGACCATTCGCACTGCCTATGACGGTGCCGCCCCCGTTGAAATTGAACAGCTGGTGTCAAAACCGATTGAAGAAGCCGTTGGTGTGGTTAAAGGCTTACGCAAAATCAGCTCAATTTCTCGTTCAGGCATGTCTGATGTGGTGCTCGAGTTTGAGTGGGGCACCAATATGGACATGGCAAGCCTTGAAGTACGCGAAAAAATCGACACCATTGAGCTGCCATTAGACATAAACAAACCATTACTATTGCGTTTTAACCCCAATCTTGATCCCATCATGCGCTTAGCATTTTCAGTGCCCAATGCAGATGCGGAGCAGTTAAAGCAAATGCGTACCTTTGCAGATGAAGAGTTAAAACGCCGCTTAGAAGCCTTGTCTGGTGTTGCCGCAGTGAGGCTCTCTGGAGGGTTAGAGCAAGAAGTTCACATTGAATTAAATCAACAAAGATTAAGCCAGCTCAATCTTAATGCTGACCACATTAAACGCCGAATTAACGAAGAAAACATTAACCTTTCTGCGGGTAAAGTGATCCAGGGCGATAAAGAATATTTGGTCAGAACCTTAAATCAATTCAATTCATTAGAGGAATTAGGTCAAGTCATTGTCTATCGAAATGGCCAAACCTTAGTTAGATTGTCTGATATTGCGGTGATCAGCGATGCCTATAAAGAACGCAGTGATATTACCCGTATTGGCGAAGTTGAATCGATTGAACTCGCTATTTATAAAGAAGGTGATGCCAATACCGTTGCAGTGGCGAACAAGCTTCGAACCGAACTCGACAAAATGAACCAAACGGATGAAAGTAATCAATTAGAAATTATTTATGACCAATCTGAATTTATTGAAAGTGCAGTAAATGAAGTTACCTCAGCCGCATTATTTGGCAGCTTGCTGGCCATGCTGGTTATTTACCTGTTTTTACGTGATATTATTGCCACCCTCATAATTTCTATTTCGATCCCCTTTTCGGTTATCGCCACTTTTAATATGATGTATTTTGCCGATATCAGCTTAAACATCATGTCCCTAGGCGGTATTGCGTTAGCCATTGGTTTATTGGTGGACAATGCCATCGTGGTATTAGAGAACATTGACCGTTATAAATCTCAAGGCATGAGTAAAACTGAGGCTGCCGTCACCGGCTGTAAAGAAGTCTCTGGCGCCATTTTTGCTTCAACCCTGACAACACTTGCGGTATTTGTGCCATTAGTGTTTGTCGACGGGATAGCAGGCGCCTTATTTGCCGATCAAGCGCTCACCGTCACCTTTGCCCTACTCGCCTCATTATTTGTTGCCTTAACCGCCATTCCTATGTTGGCTTCACGTCAAGGTTTTACCAGCTTGCCACAACCGGTTGAAGTGACCGCGATGCCTAAACCGACCACCCGTAAAGGATTAATAGCCTATTACTTATTGGCAGTGTTGCTGTTTCCTTTTAAGTTACTGTTTAGCTATTTACCCGCTGGTTTGTTAACCGCAACTATTGTTATAAGCCGTTTCGTTAGTAGCGTGTTTGGCTTGCTGCTAAAACCCATTTGTGCTGGATTTAACGTCCTATATCGTATAGTGGAATCGTTCTATTACCGCGTACTTCGCCATGCCCTGCGGCACCAAGTGTTAACCCTAGTGATCGCTTTAGTGATGACCTTGGCTTCAAGCAGTTTGCTGCCTAAGTTAGGTGTAGAATTAATTCCACCGATGAATCAAGGCGAATTTTATGTTGAAATTTTACTGCCTCCTGGTACTGAAGTCAGTGAAACCGATGCCGTATTACAACAGTTAGCCCTAGCGATTAAAGACCGTGACGATGTTAAACACGCCTATAGTCAAGCGGGTAGCGGTGGCTTAATGACATCGGACACCGCCAGAGGCGGTGAAAACTGGGGCCGATTACAAGTGGTGTTAGCGGATCCTTTAGCCTTTAATACGGTTAGTCAGGTACTGCGCAATACCGCAAGAAATATCCCTGAGCTAGAGGCTCAGATTGAACATCCTGAATTATTCAGCTTTAAAACCCCACTTGAAATTGAGTTGTCGGGCTATGATTTGGTTCAACTTAAACAAAGCGCGGACCGACTGGTTAATGCCTTGTCAGAATCAGACCGCTTTAGTGACATCAATACCACTCTTCGTGATGGCCAGCCAGAGATCAGCATTCGCTTTGATCATGCCCGCCTAGCCGCGTTAGGCATGGATGCACCGACTGTCGCTAACCGTATTGCTCAACGAGTAGGCGGCACTATTGCCAGCCAGTTCACGGTGCGCGATCGTAAAGTTGATATATTAGTCCGTAGTGAATTAAGTGAACGCGATCAAATCAGCGACATTGAATCGTTAATCATTAACCCAAATAGCGCGCAGCCTATTCCATTAAGTGCCATCGCCACCATTGACTTACAAATTGGTCCTTCAGCAATTAATCGTATCAGTCAACAACGCGTTGCCATCGTGTCATCTAACTTGGCCTACGGTGATTTAAGCGAAGCCGTGCTCCAAGCCCAGCAGATACTGGCTAAACAGCAATTCCCTAGCTCAATTCAAGCCAGGTTCGGCGGCCAAAATGAAGAAATGGAACAATCTTTTGAATCGTTGAAAATAGCCCTCGTTTTGGCCATTTTCTTAGTGTACTTAGTGATGGCAAGCCAGTTTGAATCCTTGCTACACCCGCTATTAATTTTGATTGCAGTGCCGATGGCCGTTGCAGGTAGCATTATTGGCTTATTTATTACCGGCACCCATTTAAGTGTGGTGGTGTTCATTGGCCTAATTATGTTGGCAGGTATTGTGGTCAATAATGCGATTGTATTGGTCGACCGTATCAATCAATTACGCCGAGAAGGCAAGGATAAGTTGAGCGCCATTAATGAAGCTGCGCAATCTCGCTTGCGCCCTATCATGATGACCACGCTCACCACCACCTTAGGTTTATTGCCGATGGCAATAGGTATTGGCGACGGCAGTGAGGTTCGCGCACCGATGGCCATTACAGTAATTTTCGGCTTAAGCATGTCTACTTTACTCACATTATTGGTGATCCCTACCTTATATGCGTTGTTTGACCGTAAACAATATACCCAAAATGACCTTGAGCTTAATACTGCGGAGACGCTAGCATGAGTATCACTCAACTGGCGATAAAGCGCCCTGTGACCACCTGTATGTTTTTCTTAGCTATTATGCTGTTTGGTATGGCGGCCAGTCGGATGTTGCCACTGGAAATGTTTCCGGGCATTGATATTCCGCAAATCGTGGTGCAAGTGCCTTACAAAGGCTCCAGCCCAGCAGAAGTTGAACGCGATATCACCAAGGTACTGGAAGAATCACTTGCCACCATGAGCGGTATTGAAGAAGTGCGCTCTGATTCAACCCAAGACGGCGCTTTTATTCAGCTCAATATGAAATGGGGTGAAGAAGTGGCCATGAAAAGCCTTGAGGCACGTGAAAAAATAGACTCGGTAAGACATTTATTACCAAAAGATGTTGAACGCGTCATGATCCAACAATTCTCAACCGCCGACATGCCGGTGCTGACAATCCGTATTTCAAGTGATCGCGAGCTCTCTAATGCATTTGATTTGCTTGAAAAACAACTTCGTAAGCCACTTGAGCGGGTTGACGGTGTATCCAAAGTCACCCTTTACGGAGTTGAACAAAAGCAGATTGAAATCCGACTTGATGCCGATAAATTAGCGGCATCAAGCCTCAACAGTGTCGATTTACGCACCCGTTTACTGGCGGAAAACTTCGTCATCAGTGCTGGTACACTCAGAGAAAACGCTCGAGTGTACCAAGTCTCGCCCAAAGGCGAATTTACCAGTATTGATGATATTAACAATCTGGTTATTGTGCCGGGTATCCGTTTGCAAGATATTGCGAAGGTGAACTATGCCCTACCTGAAAAAAGAGAAGGCCGACATTTAGATCAAAAATATGCCGTGGGTATTGATGTCTTTAAAGAGTCAGGCGCCAATTTAGTTGAGGTGTCAGATCGTGTCCTCAAAGTCATCGAGCAAGTTAAGCAAGATCAGCAATTTAATGGTATCAAGCTGTTTATCATGGAAGACCAAGCCTATGGCGTTAAGTCGTCACTGAAAGACTTACTGCTGTCCGGATTAATGGGCGCGGTATTGTCATTTGGCGTGCTGTATCTGTTTTTACGTAACCTTAAAATGACCTTAGTGGTTATTTCATCGGTGCCAATTTCATTGTGTATGACATTGGCGGGTATGTACTTTTTAGGCTACAGCTTGAATATTCTGTCGATGATGGGGTTATTATTGGCGATCGGCATGTTAATTGACAATGCGGTAGTGGTCACCGAAAGCGTGCTACAAGAAAAACAAGCCGCACACATTGACGACACCTGTCAGAGAAAAGCTAACCAACGAGCCGTGTTAACCGGCGTGGAAAAAGTCTCGTTGGCGGTTTTAGCCGGTACATTAACCACAGCGATTGTGTTTTTACCGAATATTTTTGGCGTTAAAGTACAGCTGACCATCTTTTTAGAACATGTTGCTGTGGCCATTTGTATCTCGCTCGCGGCATCATTATTGGTTGCCAAAACTCTTATCCCACTTATGCTCAATCACTTTCATTTTGAAGTGAAGAGCGCTAATGATAATAATCGCTTAGGGCGTTTTTATGAGCGAAGCCTAAGGTGGATTTTAACCCGACCAAAACGTTCTGGGGTTATCGCTTTGGTGATATTAGCTTCAACTGCATTGCCGTTAAGTATGGTGCAACAAGATCAAGGTGATGGTGAAGGTAATGACCGTTTATACATTAATTATCAGTTAGAAGGTCGGCATAATTTAGCGGTCACCGAGGCGATGATTAACAGCATGGAAGCGTATTTATACAGCAACAAAGACGCATTTTACATTGATACTGTTTACAGTTACTACGCCCCACAAGATGCACAATCGACCATTTTATTGCAAAAAGACATTCCCATTGACATGGGCGAGTTAAAGAAAATGATCCGCGGAGGATTTCCTAAGTTTTCGATTGCCACGCCACAATTTGGCTGGGGTAATGAAAATAGCGGCATTCGCGTAACCTTAACCGGACGCTCAACATCAGAACTTATTCTTTTGAGTGAACAAGTGGTGCCATTACTCGACAACATTGAAGGCTTAGTGGATGTGCGTTCTGAAGTGAATAGTGCCCAACAAGAAGTAGTAGTGGTCATTGACCGAGAAATGGCCGCTCGTCTTGATTTAACCTTAAGCGATATCGCTACAAATATTGCCATTGCATTGCGAGGCTCACAGCTACGGTCATTTCGTCATGATCCTAGCGGCGAACTGCGCATCGAATTGGCCTATGATAAAAGCTGGCAAAATTCGTTAGAAAAACTTAAGCAGTTACCGATTATTCGTCAAGGTGACCGAGTCTATACCCTAGACAGCTTAGCCAAAGCAACCGTGGTGCCTCGATTTGATACTATTCGTCATTTTAACCGCCAAACGGCTTTATCTATTGGCGCAAATCTTGAAGATCTCACCACCGAAGAAGCACAAAAAGAAATTACCCAAGTGATGGACTTGGTGAATTTTCCTAATGGCTACGGCTACTCATTACGCGGTGGCTTTGAACGTCAAGATGAAGACCAGTCAATCATGGCTGTGAATATGATTTTGGCTATTGCGATGATCTATATCGTCATGGCGGCATTATTTGAGTCGCTAGTGTTACCGACGGCTATTATTACCTCAATCATGTTCTCCATTACTGGCGTATTTTGGGCGCTTTGGTTAACCGGTACACCCATGTCGGTGATGTCAATGATTGGCATACTCATCTTAATGGGCATAGTGGTCAATAACGGTATTGTTCTGGTAGACCAAATCAACCAAATGACACCCGATTTAGATAAGCTCAGCAACACGATTATAAGTGTGTGCATAACCCGATTACGTCCGGTATTAATGACCGTCGCGACCACGGTACTGGGGTTGGTTCCATTAGCCTTAGGAGACACCCAAATAGGGGGTGGTGGGCCTCCTTATTCTCCAATGGCCATTGCCATTATTGGTGGTCTCACCTTTTCAACGGTCACTAGCTTGTATTTAGTGCCATTGTGTTACCAAGCCTTGTATATAATGCGCCATAAAGCCGCGATCAGATTAGGTGTAGCCAACACCTTGGCTCACAAACTGTTACCTTGGGCTAATAATGAGTAGCGTCTAGGCTGATCGATTGGGCAACAGGGCACAGTATTGAGCCCTGTATCTGCAGCCACATCTTATTGTGGTCTGGTTATATGGCCACTAACGTGTCTTTTGCTGAGCCGATAGTGAACACCTGTTCGCTTCGATCAGGGCGCGTGATAGCCGCGATATTAATGTGTTGGCATTAAAAATATTTCACGTACACTGCAGCGCTGCTCTGCTTCAATAGCAAAAAGTACCGCTTCGGCTACATCAACCGGGTCTAATTTATCGGGTTTAGGCTCATCAAAAAATGGGGTGTTGACCATACCAGGAGCAATGGTAGTGCAGCGTCCGCCCCATTGGGCCATTTCTTCGGCCAAGTTCTGGCCAAAGCCATAAGCAAACCATTTACTGGCACCGTAAATCGACCCTTTATGTGACGTACGCCCAGCCACTGAGCTGGTTAAAATAAAATGCCCCTTGGTTTCACGTAAGTGGGCCAGGGTTAACTTGGCCGTCCATAACAAGGCTTTGATGTTGATATCGATAAGTTTTGACCACTCATCTGGATCCCCCTGTTCGGTACCCGAAGTGGTTACCCCGGTGCCTGCGTTAGCGAAGGCCACATCCAGTCTGCCAAACTTGTTGATGCCAGCTGTCACGACCTTTTCTAATGCATCAAATTGGGTCGCATCGGCGGCAATGGCTAGGGCATTATCTTCCCCTAGCATGGCCACCAAGTTATCCAATTTCTCTTGTCTGCGGGCAGTCAGTATCACCTTGTGACCGCTTTTGACTAACGTTTTGGCTGTGGCTTCACCGATACCACTAGATGCACCTGTGATTAATACTATTTTTTGTTTTATCATCTGACGTTCCTGTTACTGCAAAATAAGTTAACACGCTCAGTGTGGTGATTTTGTTCATAAATACAAGCCCCAAGCACTACAGGAGGGTAAATAGTCACTGTGGTTAACCCCTAACAGAGATTAGTTATGCTACATAATCTCCAGTTCAACTCACGGGGCGCTTCGTCAAATGATAACAAGCGATATTGAAATACACCGTTGACGCAACCTAGGGCCATGGCACAATGAGTGATCAATTTGCTTTGCTAAGCAGTATTAATCACAATAAATAAACACAATAAATAATCACAATGACAGCAATAAAGGGATAGTCATGAAACTAAGATTTCAACGTCAAATTATCGGCCTCAGTGCGTTAACTATGCTCGCGTTAACCCAAACATTAGCTGTTGCTGATAATAAATTCAGTGATGTGATGATTAAATCCCAAAAACTAGACAATAATACTTATATGTTTATCGGCGCCGGTGGCAATATTGGCGTTTCAGCTGGGGAAGACGGCATATTGATCATTGATGACCAATTTGCGCCTTTAGCAGATAAAATTACTGCAGCACTCAAGCAAATTCAACCCGGGGTGCCCAAATACATTGTCAATACTCATTATCATGGCGATCATACTGGCGGCAATGCCCATTTTGGTGAAAAAGGCACTATCTTAGCGCATCACAATGTCCTCAAACGCCTCAAAGCTGATAGCCGTTCACCCGCGTCAGCATTACCTGTTATCACTTATGCAGAAAACATCTCAATTCATTTTAACCAAGATACGTTAGAGGTCATCCACCTAGGTCCTGGTCATACTGATGGTGATAGTGTGGTTATTTGGGAAAAGGCCAATATTATTCACATGGGCGATTTATACTTTAAAGATCGTTTTCCCTACATCGATTTAGCGGCTGGAGGTTCAGTGACCGGTTATCGGGAAAACGTCAGCATGATATTAAATCGTTTGGACAACAAGACCAAAGTGATCCCTGGTCATGGTGCGTTAGGCGATAAAAATGCATTGTTAACATTTAAGCATATGCTTGATGACAGCATTAATTGGATGCGGGGTGAAATAGAAATGGGTCACGATTTAGCCACCATCAAAAAACAGGGTGTACCGCCCAAGTACGCCAATTGGGGCTGGGAGTTTATCTCTGCCGATAAGTGGATTGAGACCTTATACCAAGATTTAGCCACAAAACCTTAAATTTGCATCTTAACTCAGCTTATCAGCAAATATCCCCCTCTGTTTACAAAAAAAGCTTGCGCTTATAGGCAAGCTTTTTCTTTTCAGCATCAAGGTCTTCTACGACGAGATATCCATTCTGTAATCGTTAAAGGTGCTGGCCTGAAATGCTACAACCCCCAATAGACTGGCTTTGCATTTTTGCTGCTAATATTTAGAAAAGGTCTAGCGAAATAATTGAACCATTGCCAGGATGCTAAAATTGCTGCACTTTTTTCATATTGCTTCCCCACCCACTAAGCGATAACAATGAATGGCTTAGTTAACCCCCTATTATTGGGTCCAATATCGAGATATAAGCTATGTATAAAGACCAACAAATATTGTTGTTTATCGATATTTGCCACCCATTTTAGACAAAAAAAGCGCCCCTGAGGGCGCATTAATGACTGAATACTCAATGACTCAGCTTGTACGTTATTCTGTCACCAAAGCTGTTGCACGATTTTCCAATAATACCGGAATACCTTCGGTAATAGGATAGGCTAACTTATCAAACTTGCAGATCAGTTGTTGCGACTCTTTGTCATATTCTAGCTTACCTTTACATACCGGGCAGGCCACAATTTCGAGTAATTTTTTATCAAATGCCATGAGACAGTCCTTTTTTAGTTTGAGCCACTTGCTGTAATTGGCTCAACAATGCGTGATCAAATTCTGAGTTAAGCTTCGCATTTACAGGTAAATACCACCAGTTTGATTGTGCAAAATCGCGACATTTAACCGCATCTTTTTCAGTCATTAATAATGAATGTTGCACAGATAACTCACTTAATTGCTTTTCATCAAAAGCCTGATGGTCTGAAAACTCAACGGTTTTTACTACTTTATAGCCTAACCGACTAATACTATTAAAGAAGCGTTGCGGATTACCAATACCCGCCATAGCAACAATACTGTGCTGCTGAGTAAATTCATCATTTAGGCTAGTATCGACCTGACAAAGAGGTGCAGGAGCAAGTGTCATCAACACTTCATCATCTTGAGCTGGCCCGCCATTATTGATCACAAAATCAACCGAGCTTAAACGCCCTAAACCTTCTCGCAAAGGCCCTGCAGGCAACAAACAGTGATTACCATAACGTCGCTCACCATCGACTAAGGCAATTTCGATATCACGCCCTAACGCATAATGCTGTAGGCCGTCGTCACTGATAATAACATCCACATCAAAATCAACTAATAACGTCTGTGCCGCAGCAATTCTGTTGGCGCCTACAACCATAGGAACATAAGTGCGAGCGACTATCATAGCGGGTTCATCACCGACATCACTTGCTTTGGCATTGATGTTAACGGCAACAACACCGTCAATATTAACCCCATAACCTCGGCTTATCACACCTGGTTTATAGCCATGTTGGCGTAATAACTCGATTAAATAAATCACTGTTGGGGTTTTACCGCTGCCTCCAGCAGTAATATTGCCCACCACAATCACAGGCACCGGCAACACTTGCACCTGTTTAAGCCCACACAAAAACAGTCCTCGCCGAATAGAGGATATTAACCCAAATAACCCAGATAACGGCAATAATAACCACTTGGCTGGGTGCCCTTGATACCAAATGCGCTGAATAAGCTGTTGCATCACAAACACCCGATCATTATTGGCTAAACTGCATCTGGTAAAGGTTGGCGTAAATGCCTGCTTGGGCAATTAATTCACTGTGATTACCACGTTCAACAACTCGACCTTGATCAATAACCAAAATTTCATCGGCGCTTTCTATGGTGGATAAACGATGGGCAATCACAATCGATGTACGGTTATGTCGAAGATTATCGAGGCCTTTTTGAATCGCTTTTTCAGACTCGGTATCCAAAGCCGATGTGGCTTCATCTAAAATTAACACTGGCGCATCACGTAACATAGCACGAGCAATGGCAAGACGTTGACGTTGACCGCCTGAAAGTAACACCCCGTTTTCACCCACTTGGGTGTCTAATCCCAGTGGCAAGGTATCAATAAACTCCATCGCATAAGCCAGTTCAGCGGCATGGACAATCTGCTCTCGAGTCACTTCTCCTGGGTAAGCATAGGCAATATTATTAGCAATAGTGTCATTAAATAAGGTCACTTGTTGGGACACTAAAGCCACTTGATTACGTAATGATTTTAACTGGTAATCGTAAATGCTGGTGTCATCAAGGCGGATATCACCGGTTGACAAGCCACTATAAAAACGGGTAATCAAACTGGCGATGGTCGACTTACCAGAGCCAGAACGCCCGACTAATGCAATGGTTTTACCCGGTTTAACTTCAAAATCAATACTGTTTAAGGCGGACTTTTCTTGGCCTGGATAAGTAAACGTGACATTTTCAAATGTCAGCTTACCTTGAACACGATCAATACTAAACTCACCCGTATCTGGCTCTGGTTCTGTGTCTAATAATTCAAACACTGTAGTGCAGGCGGCAATGCCTCGTTGAAATTCGGCATTAACACGGGTTAAGTTTTTAATCGGTTGAAGCATGGCTAACATGGCACCTAAAATAGCCGCAAACGTTCCAGCGGTTAAATCCGTTCTCATGCTCTCCCAAGTGGCGGCATACAGTACAAAAGCCAGAGCAAAAGATCCAATCACCATAATGAGCGGTTGGCTAATTGATTGAGCCACCGCTAGCTTCATATTTTGATACCGGTTTTGGTCGTTAACTTTATAAAAACGAGCAACCTCTGTTTTTTGGCCACCAAACACCAACACGTTTTTATGGCCTTTAATCATCTGTTCAGTGGTTGCGGTAACGCCGCCCATTGCAGATTGAATTTGCTTAGAAACCTTACGAAAACGCTTACTGACAATACTGATCACAACGCCCATAATTGGGCCTATCACCAATATGCATAATGATAATTTCCACGAATAGTAGAACATAATGCCTAACATACCGATCGCGGTCATGCTGTCACGGACAATTGAAATCAACGCACTACCGGATGCACGAGCAATTTGTTCAGTATCGTACGTGACACGTGAAATCAAATTACCACTATTTTCGCGGTCGATATAACTCACGGGTAAACGCAGATAATGTTCAAAAACTTGTTGGCGCATATCCATGATGAGCTGTGCACTCATGAATGAGACACAATAGGTCGACACAAAGTTAGCCACGCCACGTATGCTGAACATGACAATAACCGCAATAGGAGCCATTAACATAATGTCTTTATTGGCGTTAAACCCACCATGTGTCGGTAAGTCGACACCAGCAGCTATCGCTGGAGTTTGGCTGAAACCTTCATCAATAAAAGGCTTAATAAATGCAATAAACGCCGCATCGACTGCGCCATAGGTAATAAGGCCTAGAACAGCCATAATAAACATGGCTTTCATTGGGACTATATAGGCCATCAAACGTTTGAAAACGATCCATATTTCATTTTTAGGTGATGCTGACATTGAATCCAATACTTAACTAGCAAACATAAGTGATATTCTACTCTGCTTTAAGTGACTCACCAAACCTAAACAAACGGTTATACCAAAATGGGGCCATTTTTTGCCGATAAGTGGTGACGTAGTAATCATTATGAGTGAAATTGATGCTAATTTGGCCCACATGGCCCGTCTGTAATATTTTGCAGTCTCGCTGTTGATACCTGGTCAAAATATCCAATTTAGGAAAGCCATATTGGTTAGAAAAACCAGCAGTAAAAATGGCTAATCGAGGATTAACGTTATCGATAAACGCCGGGGTAGAAGATGTTCGGCTACCATGGTGTGGAACTAATAAGATATCGGCTTGAATATCAACATTCGCGGCGACTAATGCCTGTTCTCTAGGGGCTTCAATGTCTCCAGTTAACAATACCGAAGACTGGCCATCAGACAGCTTAACCACGCATGATTGGTTATTATCATTACTCTTGGTCGTTAAATGATTACTGATGAAAGTTAACTGCACGCCACGCCAATGTAACTCACCTTCACAAGCTTGCACTGCGGGTGATGACTCAGGCAAGGTTGAGGCTGAGGTTAAAAAATCGGCTATTAATGTCGCCTGCGGAAATTTATCTAGCAACACATTCAATCCACCAGCATGATCATTATCATCATGGCTCACCACGATATAATCAATATACCTGATGCCTTTGCTCGCCAGAAAAGGCAATATTGCACGCTGCGCATAGCTAAAATCGCCATATGCTGCCCCAGTGTCATAAATAATCCCATGTTGACCTTGTTGCAAAACCACCGCCATACCTTGAGCCACATCAATGACATGAAGTTGCCATGGTGCTGAACGTGATGATGACGATGGCGGAAACAATATCTGGTGAGTCACCAACTTGCTCACGATGATTGGTAGCATGAGCACGGCAACCAAAAGGCGAAAAGCCAGTTTACGGTTGTTAGGCACATAACCCCGAAACATCAACAAGATAATTGCAAAAAAAACAAACAGTAATCCCGCCAGTTCCTGTTCAGTTAACGCAAGCTGTTTTAACGGCAAATGATCGCTCAGCTGTAATAACCACGCAAATGGCTCAAGACTTATATTAGCCCACTGAAATATCATCAAGCCAAGGCTTTGCAGTGAAACAAGATCTATGCCCAATAACCACATGACACACAATGCCACTAACCAAAGGCAAAAACTCAGTATTGTTAACGGAATAACCACTAGACTAAACCAAGGTACTAGCAACATATTTAACCAAATACTATGAGGTGAAATTCCACCAAATAATATGCCTTGCAAACCACCTAGGAACAGCGCTAAACGCCATTGAATGGACCACAACACACTCAGTCCATGCAGTATCTTATCCTTTACCTGTTTAGCTTTTTGTATGCATCGTTCGGTCATATCAAATTTAGGAACATCGATACTTTGATTAACGTGATCAGAGCCCAACATAGGTTGTTGATCTACAGTGGTGGATTTTACCGCCAATAAAATGATCACCAAAGCCCCAAACGACAACCATAGCCCAGCACCGAGCGACGCAAAGGGATCGACCAACAGCACAAAAAACAATGCATATACGAGCCGATCCCAATGGTGGCTAAATTGTTTAATCAAGCTGAATATGAGTAACAAAAATAGCATCAATAATGCACGTTGCGTGGCAACAGCAAAACCAGATAAGTAGCCATAACCAAAAGTGAATAATGCAGCAATCACCATTGCGAGTTGAATTTTACCTAAATGTTGCCAAGAAAAAGCATAACGACTCAGCACGATCATTATGGCGTAAAACAAACCAAAAACGACCGATAAGTGTAAGCCCGAAATTGCAACAAGATGCCCTGCTCCCGTCTGACGCAACTGCTGCCATCGTATTGCGCTTAAACCGCTTTTATCTCCAAAAATCAACGCTTGTAAAATATCCCCCTGAGCAAATTGTGCCAAGGTGGGTGACAATGCATCAATAACCTGTTGACGCACAGACATACTGTGACTGAGCAGTTCGGCTCGTTTAACACGACCTTTAGCGATAATATGCTGACTAATGAACTGCTTTTGTTGATTAAAACCACCTTGGTTTTGGATGCTTGAGATCCCTTTGACCTTGGCACTAAATAACCATGTCTGGCCAATAACAATTTTATCTGGCTTTTGCCATGTTAATCGGTAGTATCGCTGCACATTATTAAGCGCCAACGCCTCAAAAAAAGCGTATTGATCAGCTTGATTAATAACGCGCACATCGAAACTAATCCAGTCGCGGTTTTGGCTAACTAGTGATACTATCTGCGCCTTAAACTCAATTTGTTGGGATTTTTCAGCATATTGATGCATAAACAAACAATGAAATAACAGGCTTAGCCAAATGACTGCGAATAAGCAACCAGCCATAAGCGGCCCTTTGCGAAGGCAAAGAACCATAGCCAAGAATAAAATAGGTAACCATCCTATAGGTACCAGCGAAGGCCATAACATCGCTGATAAAGAACAGGCGCAAAAGCCATAGATAAATCGATTCATAATGAATTAGTAAAGACATTAATCGACAAATATGCCAAAAAAATTAATACAAAGATTTATGCCAAAAGCAGAAACACTCCGTGAGCATAAGTATTTACGGGTGTTTGGCAAACTATTGCACAAGCCCAACCTATGGGTGTTAAATCGCAAATCGGCCCCAGGGGCCTTTGCTGTAGGGCTATTTGTGGCTTGGCTCCCTTTGCCATTTCAAATGGTGGTTGCTGCAGGATTTGCCATTCTGTTTAACGTCAACCTTCCCGTTGCTGTCGCCCTAGTGTGGGTGACGAATCCGTTTACTATGCCCATTATGTTTTATGGTGCTTATCTGTTGGGAACCAGAATTCTCGGACATAAAGCGCAGGAATTTCATTTTGAAGCCACCTGGGCATGGATTGAAGCGTCTTTATCGACCATAGGCCCACCTTTTTTAATCGGCAGTTTAGCCTTGGGCATTGTGTCGGCATTAATTGGCTACGTTGTCATTAAAAGCATGTGGCGCTATTCAATCTTATTTAAATGGCAAAAGCGTAAAGGACAATAGTCTCCAACAGATTGACTCATTTACTCTCATTAAGGCCGCTTCTGCGGCCTTAATAATATGCTAAAGGTATTGATTTACATTTTTCGCCATCAACTTTGCAAAATGGGAAAAACCCAATATCTAAAAATTACCCGCCAAATTAACCTCTATAAACAACATCATCCAAGTCAACCCTTATCTACACAGCTGAGTGCTTCATGGCGAGTTGCGGGTCGACGTCCTTGCCGATCAGCAAGGAAGTTATGTAAAAGTGTGACCACTACAAGCCGCAGAAACAGCACTAACGATATCGTTAACCGACCCTAATACTGCCATTAAACGTTCATACACCATTAGGGAATTTGATCCAAAACGTGGCCAACTTAGTTTGGATATTGTTATCAATAGACATGGAGGCCCAGCCACTGATTGGACTCAATCAGCTAAAATGGGTGGTACTGTGGTGATTAATGGCGGGCCAGCTAGCTTATGGTTCCTGTTGAGTCAGGGTACGGTAGGTCCATACAATCAAGTGCAGGGCAAGTAAGCCACTAAAGCTAATAGCAAAAAAAAGTAGCGCGATGGATTCGACTGTTTTGGGCGTATCGGCATAGCAATACCACCAAAGTGGCCACGTAACTAAACTCAGTAGCGTTAACTGCCACATGCAGCGTTTACAACGACCAATTTTTTGTTTAAAAACCGAATCAGTGCATTGGTTACAAGGCATAACCCCCATCCTTATAAGCCATCACTAAGGTGCTTAAACGCGTATTTTGACAATCGAGTTAACCCATGTTTGCTCATCTCTGTATAAGCTATCTGCCCGCTAATGCGGTGGCAGGCGCTATTTTGGTTGCTTTCCACGCAGGGTAAATGGTTGCCACTAAACTCATCACTAATCCCATCACCAGCACCAAGACCACATCTTGAGCATGCAATTGCGACGGTAAAAAATCAATAAAATAAATATCTGATGCCAAGAGCTGAATACCCAATAACTGCTCTATTCCAGATGCAATATCACTTAAATAATAAGCAACCACAACACCCAACACACCACCAATGCTACATCCCATCAGCCCATTTAAAGCACCTTGCATAATAAAAATGGCCATAATGGCGCCGCGATGAAGCCCCATGGTCATTAAAATGGCAATTTCAGAGGCTTTATCACGTACGGCCATCACTAAGGTAGACACAATATTAAAACAGGCCACGGCTATCACTAAGGCTAATACCAAATACATAACTAAACGAACAAGCTGAATATCTTGATACAAATGCCCTTGGCTACGAGTCCAATCATTAATGTATAAATACTGCTCTTGGGCAAAACCTAAATCACGAGTGATACTCGCCGCATGAAAGACATTATTGACTTGAATTCGTACCCCAGAAACCGCGGAGCCCAGCTCGAGTAAATCGGCTAAATAATCAAGCGACACATAAGCTTGAGTTGACTCAATCTCACCACCCAAGGTGTACACACCTGAGACAACAAAGCGATGACTCTTGGCCGACGTTAACTTACGGTTATTCGCATCTGGCGTATACATCGCCAGAGTATCACCCACTTTTAAGCCCAATTTAGTCAATAAACTGCGGCCAAGGACAATGTTATTTTCATCACCAGCTAATGTCTGCCAAGTCTCGGCAGACATATAATCAGCAATACTCGACACATCGGACTCATACTCAATATCAACACCATTGACAACTAACCCTTGAAAACCATCGGGTTTTTGTACTAAACCTTGTAAACGAACAAACGGAGCCGTACCTGTAATTTGCGGTATTTTGGCCGCACTTTGTGCAATTTCATGCCAATCGGCAATAGGTTGATTAACGCCAACGAGTTCACCATGAGAGACCACGCCTAATAAGCGGTCTTGTAACTCTTTTTCAAAACCATTCATGGCCGATAGCACCACAATCAACACGCCAACACCTAAGGCAATACCCGCAGTAGACGCAAATGAAATAAAGCCGATAAAGCCATTCGACTGCCTGGCGCGAAAAAAACGCCAGCCAATTGTTAACGGTAACCACTTACTCATTAAACTTGTCCTACAGGCACAGTAGTGACTGAACTCGCCACCTGCAACACCCCGTCTTTCATGGTGAGTTGGCGATCCATTTTCGCGGCTAATTTATGATCATGGGTTACCACCACAAACGCGGTACCAAACTGCTGCGCCAACTCGCGGATCATCAGATAAACATTATCACCACTGCTGGCGTCTAAATTCCCCGTGGGTTCATCGGCTAATACCAACTTTGGTTTGTTTATCAATGCTCTTGCTATTGCAACACGTTGACGTTCACCGCCCGATAATTGCGCCGGGATATGGTGTAAACGATGGCCTAGTCCAACACGCTCAAGTAAGTTTTTAGCGTCTATCAAGGCTTGGTTTTTATCCCTGCCTTGAATAAACGCAGGCATCGCGACGTTTTCAATCGCGGTAAACTCAGGCAACAGATGATGAAACTGATAAATAAAACCCAAATCTTGATTACGCACTTGTGCCTGACGAGCACTAGACAATTGGTATAAATCTTCACCGTCTAACAATACAGAACCAGATGAGGGCATATCTAAGGTCCCCATAATGTGTAAAAGGGTACTTTTACCCGAACCGGAACTGCCTACAATGGCCAACTGTTCGCCCTTATAAACGGTTAAATCAACACCCGACAGTACTTGGGTAGTCACTTCACCATCATGATAGTGCTTGCTGACATGTTGAACCTGTAATAACGCTTGTTGTGTCTGACTCATTATTCGTATCTCAAAGCTGTAGCAGGTTGAACCCTTGCGGCGGACAACGCGGGATAAAGGGTGGCAAATAAGGTAATAAATAAGGTGCCTAAAATAATAAAACTCAATTGCGCTAATGACAATTGCACCGGCAGAGTCTGACCTACGCCCAATATAGAAATACCAAAAGTGGTTAATATTTCATTCAAATTAAGCGTTAACACTATGCCCGCAATCGCGCCAAGCATTAAGCCTAACAGCGCATTAAGCGAGCCTTGCACAATAAAAATCGTCATCACCGAGGTGGTGGTTAACCCTTGGGTTTTTAACACCGCAACATCGGTGGTTTTATCGACCACCATCATCACCAATGCTGAGACAATATTAAATGCAGCCACGGCCACAATTAAACTGAGCATCAATGACATCATATTTTTTTCCATCTTGACCGCCGCAAATAAATGGCCAAAATCTTGGCGCCAATCACGCGTTTGAATGTCAATGTTTTGCTTAGCAAATCCAGCAACCACTTTTGGCGCTAACGCAGGTGCAGAAAAAGGATCGTTCAAATACACTCGCAGTTCATTAATGGTATTGCTGTCTTTACGCATCAATTTACGCGCATCTTTATAATGCACATACGCCACGCTAGAATCGACTTGCGAGCCCATTTCAAAAACACCGGCAACGGTAAACTTACGTTGGCTAGGCACGGGGCCCATCGGCGAATACACCACACCATCACCGCTTAACACCCTAACCTTATCACCCGCTCTCACGTCTAGTTTTCGGGCAAGATCAACGCCAAGTACAATTGAATACTGCCCCGCTTGTAACGTTGAAAACGCATCAGAATAAGTATGAGACGCAATACTCGACAAGGATTGCTCAAGTTCAGGATATACCCCATACATTTGAATGGCATGAATGTTACTGCTCGATTGGATCATGGCCTGGGTTGTCGCACTTGGCACAATGCCACGAATATTTTGTAATAAATATTTATCCGCCAACAGACTTTGGGTACTTTGCTGCCAATCTCTAAATCCCATGTCACTGATCAAGGTCATCTGCGGCACCGCACCTAAAATACGGTTTTTTAGCTGGCCTTCTAATCCATTCATCACCGAACTGACGACGATCAATGCCGTCACCCCTAAAAAAATACCCGATACAGCAAAAAAGGTAATAAAAGAGGCAAAAGCATTCGCTTTTCGGGCTCGCCAATAACGGTAGCCGATAAAAAATGAAAATCCTAAATTCATAAAAAAATACTAATCCTGTGCGCCCATTTGGGCGTATTAGTCAGACAATCAGGCTAAATGACACTATGAAAACAACAAGCCAGCGTGTATGACTTGCTAAATCATTAAGTTGGGCACGATAATAGGGCTATTAGTGTGATAAATAAAGAGGCAAACCTTGATACCTGACAGCAATTCTTATTTTAATGTGCCTCACAACTTTAATGTGTACTTAACTTCGTGGGATCCAAGCCACGCTTTACCCACTGATGATGAGCTACGCGACATGCAATCGGTTGGTTTAAAACTGCTCACAGAAGTCAAAAGTCTTGAAGCAAGCTGCCTGTTGCAATTGCGCCACCTAGATAATGATGCCAAAGCCGTGGTCGACTTTTTAAAATTACAATCACGCAAGGTCGATTTAGTATTACAACATGTGCTTGAAAAAGAAGTTCAGGATGGTGAGTTATTTACTGGCGATCAATTCGGCGGTAGTGGGATCAGCATTATCTCAACACGACCGTTAATCGCAAATGAGTTCGTTAAAACCCACATCTATTTGCATACTGAGTTAGTCGCATTATTGTGTATTTGCCAAATTAGAACCTGTACAGCAGCAACAAATGACACTGCAGATACACCTTCTTGGCGTTGTGAACTTGAATTTAGCCAAATACTTGAAGATGATATTGAGCAATTAGTCAGAGCAAGTTTGAATGTACAGCAAAAAATGCTCAAAAAACGTAAGCAGAATATCGATAAACAGCGTAGCTGAAGCCTCGCCTTATTATAAGACTTGATCGCAAACGGAACTGAAAAAGATTTTAATGAATTTATATAGTGTACTCACGCCGCCGAGTGTAAAAAAAGGCCAACAAACGCAAACTTTGGCAACCTTGGGTGGGGTCTCGCAAGCCATCACCCTGGCCAATTTAATTAATAACCATGCTGGCACCAGTATTATCGTCACCCATGACACGCCCAGCGCCTTGTCACTTGAGGTGGAGCTGAGTTATTTGTTAAACCACATCAATGTGAATGTGTGTTTGTTTCCCGACCGTGAAACCTTGCCCTACGATAGCTTCTCGCCACATCAAGACCTGATTTCACAGCGACTTGAAACGTTGGCCAATATCAATCAAAGCCAACATAATGTGGTTATCGTGCCAGTAAACACCTTAATGGTGCGATTACCGCCAAAGTCGTTTATGACCGCCAATGTTATGGTGTTAAAAAAAGGCGACACTTACGGCTTACAACAGGCTAGGCAACATTTAACTGACACAGGTTATCATCTAGTCGACCAAGTATACGAACATGGCGAGTTTGCCATTCGTGGCTCCATTATTGATATTTTCCCGACTGGCTCTTCACAACCATTACGCATAGAACTGTTTGATGATGAAGTAGAATCAATCCGCTTTTTTGATGTTGATACTCAGCGTTCAGGCATGGCACGTGATGCCATCCGTATGTTGCCAGCCAAAGAATTTCCGACCGACAGCCATGCCATTGAAGGCTTTAGGCAACGCTATCGTCGCCGTTTTGAAATCATTTCAAAAGAAGCCGAATCGGTTTATCAACTTGTCAGTCGTAATCTAATGCCTGCAGGCATTGAAAACTATTTACCGCTGTTTTTCGATGACACTGCCAGCCTATTTGATTACTTGCCACAAAACAGTCAACTCATCACCATAGGCGATATTGAAAAAGCCAGCTTATCCCATTTGCATGAAGTCAATGTGCGCTACGAAGACCGACGCGTCGATCCACTAAGACCCTTGTTGGCGCCCAAAGAGCTTTACCTGCTTAATGATGAATTATTTGCGGCATTTAAATCCTTTAATCGTACTCAATTACTGCAGCAATATAGTGCCACCGACACTAATAATGCCGGTGAGCCGCTAGCAGAAGTCGCCCTACCAGCACAGGCCCTTATCGCCAACGTTGA
Source organism: Shewanella sp. CAL98-MNA-CIBAN-0140 (assembly GCF_040309905.1). Classification (NCBI taxonomy): domain Bacteria; kingdom Pseudomonadati; phylum Pseudomonadota; class Gammaproteobacteria; order Alteromonadales; family Shewanellaceae; genus Shewanella; species Shewanella sp. CAL98-MNA-CIBAN-0140. The sequence continues at coordinate 81,552 of NZ_JBEOPI010000001.1, read as the reverse complement.
AACGCTGCCCGACATCAATGCCAACCATAAATTAAAGCAGCCACTGATTGCGTTACAAGAATATGGTCAACAACACCCACAGCTCCTATTCAGTGCTGAATCTGAAGGCCGCCGAGAAGCCTTGTTAGACTTGTTTGCTAAGATTGGCATTAACCCCAAACAGTTTGCTCATCTTAACGACTACTTTGCCGCCAAAGACAGTATTGGCTTAATCGTGTCACCTTTAGCGCGGGGTTGTGTGCTAACCGACACCGCAAAAGGTGCTGTGAGTATCATTTGTGAAACCGAACTGTTTGGTCAACGTATTTCGCAACATCGCCGCCGCGAAAAACAAAAGCAAGTTAGCTCAGATGTGTTAGTCAAAAATTTAGCTGAACTTAAAGTCGGCCAACCTATTGTGCATCTTGAACACGGTGTAGCGTTATACCAAGGATTAGAAACCCTCGATACCGGCGGTTTAATCGCTGAATATTTAAAACTGGAATATTCCGGTGGTGACAAGCTGTATGTACCAGTGTCATCACTGCATCTTATCAGCCGCTACAATGCCAGTGGCGACGGTAATACTCATCTCAACAAGCTGGGTAACGAAACGTGGACCAAAGCCAAGAACAAAGCTATAGAGCGCATTAGAGATGTGGCCGCGGAGCTGCTCGATGTTTACGCCCGTCGCCAAGCACGTCCTGGCGAGGCAATGAGCATCGATGAACAAGAATATGCCCAATTCAGTCAAGGCTTCCCATTTGAAGAGACTGTCGATCAAGAAAGCGCCATTCATGCGGTGCTTGAAGACATGCAAGCGCCGTTAGCCATGGACCGCTTAGTCTGTGGTGATGTTGGCTTTGGTAAAACCGAAGTGGCCATGCGCGCAGCATTTGTCGCGGTTAATGCCGGTAAACAAGTGGTGGTGTTAGTACCAACCACCTTGCTTGCCCAACAACACTACGAAAATTTTAAAGACCGTTTTGCCGATTGGCCTATCGTGATTGAAGTGATGTCACGCTTTAGAACCGCCAAAGAGCAAAGCAGTGTGGTCCAGCAACTCGCTGAAGGCAAAGTTGATATTGTTATCGGCACCCATAAGTTACTGTCATCAGAAGCTAACTTCGACAACCTCGGTTTATTGGTTATCGACGAAGAACACCGCTTTGGTGTACGTCAAAAAGAAAAGATTAAAGCGCTACGGGCCCATGTCGACATTTTAACCCTCACAGCCACGCCTATCCCGCGGACCTTAAATATGGCCATGTCGGGTATGCGTGATTTATCCATTATCGCCACCCCACCGGCTAAACGTTTAGCCGTAAAAACCTTTGTGCGTGAATATGATAAAGCCACTGCACGAGAAGCTATCTTGCGTGAAATTTTGCGTGGCGGCCAAGTGTATTATCTACACAATAATGTTGAAACCATTGATAAAACGGCGCAAAACATTCGCGACTTAATTCCAGAAGCCCGCGTCGTGGCAGCCCATGGGCAAATGCGCGAACGCGATCTTGAAAAAGTCATGTCCGATTTTTATCATCAACGTTTTAACGTACTGGTCTGTACCACCATTATTGAAACGGGTATCGATGTGCCCAGTGCCAATACCATCATTATCGACCGCGCCGACATGTTAGGTTTAGCGCAGCTTCACCAGCTTCGAGGTCGGGTTGGACGCTCGCACCACCAAGCCTATGCTTATATGATGACACCACATCCTAAGCGTATGACTTCTGATGCACGTAAACGTCTTGAAGCCATTAGTGCGCTTGAAGATCTTGGCGCAGGTTTTTTACTGGCCACCCAAGATTTAGAAATTCGTGGTGCGGGTGAATTACTGGGCGATGAACAAAGTGGCCACATCTCAAAAATTGGTTTCAGCTTGTATATGGAAATGCTTGACTCTGCCGTAAAAGCCCTCAAAGAAGGTAAAGAGCCTTCGTTAGCCTACATGATGAGCGCCAAAGCAGAAATTGATTTACGTATTCCGGCGTTATTACCAGAAGATTACGTCAGTGACGTCAATATGCGCTTATCATTATATAAGCGTATCGCTAACTGCGAAAGCGACGCTATGCTTGATGAGCTTAAAGTCGAATTTATTGACCGCTTTGGTATGTTACCTCAACCCACGCGCAATTTAATGGCGATGACACTGTACAAACATCAAGCAACAGCACTGGGTATTACCAAAATTGAAATGCACGCCAAGGGTGGCAGCGTCGAATTTGGTCAGGAAAATCACGTCGATCCGATGTTTATTATTGGTTTGTTGCAAAACCAACCACAAATCTATCGAATGGACGGGCCAAATAAGTTAAAGTTCAACATTCCTGCTGAGACAAGCAAAGAGCGTCTTGAGTTAATCAACACCTTGCTTGAACAGTTCGCTAAACATCAAATTTTGGAGACAAATAGTGCTTCGTAAAATTGCGATTGCTATCGCCGCTATCATAGCGCTATCCCACAGCGTGTCAGCCCATGCAGAATCATGGTTTGAAGTTGAAGTGTTTGTATTTGAACGCCAACAACCATCAGTTGAAAAATGGCTCAATGCCACGCCGCCCAAACTCAGCAAAGACACTGTGGATATCATTACGCCAGTGATCAGTACCGACATAACTGGGGTTTCAGTTGGCTTAAAGGGTTGTACTTCAACCGACTGGACCAATGACGCCAGTAACTGTAATGATCCTAACATCAGTAAAAGTACGGCAACGCACCCAAGCCAAGTGCCCTTTGATGTCGCAGCAAGCAAGCCACAAACGGCTCACTTAGGTCAAGGACCATTACTGCTGGCTCAGAGCCAAAGTAAATTTAGTGACATAATCCGAACTATCCAACGCGAGCCTTATGTTAAAAGCCTAGTACATTTAACCTGGCAACAAAATATGCAGTCTCGCCGACGTGCTAAGCCAATACGTATTTATGGCGGTAAGGATTTCTCAAAAAGTTTTGAATATCATGGCTTAAGTGTCAAAAAACCATCTCAAACAGAAACTATGCCTAGCACAGACTTAAGTGCCTTAGGTGACTTTTATGAAGCGCCAAAGATTAACCCCGTATGGGAATTAGACGGCTCGATTAACATTTATCTCAGTCATTACCTTTATATTGAAAGTAATTTGGCTTTGCGTAAACCCACCCAGAAAATGGTTGAATCGAGTCCATTGGCATTTAATGAGTATGCAGCGTTAGATATTGAAGGTAAGAAACAACTGGCACCTTACTTAGAAAGCATTCCGCTGATCCAAAACCGTCGAGTTCGCAGTGGTGAGATCCATTACTTTGATCATCCGCAACTGGGTATCGTGATGCAAATTCGTAAAATGGCCCAACCCACTAATATTAAACCTATTGATTTAACAGAGCGTTCTTCCGCCAGCCAACCGGTACCTTATACCGGTTAACCGCTGACGCACTCAAGACTAAAAAACCGGATCATATGATCCGGTTTTTTGATTCATAGCCTAGCTTATTTTATGGTTAACACCCTTTTCTCAGGTTGCTAGTCTTCATGGTGCTCGAGCTCATTATGCTAGGTTAACTGTGCAATTCGAGTGATATCGATCGCCAATTGCTGCGCGGTTTGCCAACGCGTTTGCTGCTCAAGTGCCTGTAAGGTTTGCGCGCTATTACCTGTTAGCGATAATGCGGTATGTGTAGGCTCCGCCATGGGCCAATCAAACTCCGTTAATAAGGCGTTAACGCCAACCGGATCATTGCACACCAAAATCATGTTACAGCCAGCATCCAATGCCGCTTTAGCTCGTCCAAGGTAATCACCAGCAAAACTAGCGCCTTTCATGCCTAAATCATCAGAAAAAATCACCCCATCAAATCCTAATTGTTGGCGTAAAATAGTCTGTAACCAATAGGTCGAAAAACCAGCAGGGTTGGGGTCAATATTGGAATAAACAACATGTGCGGGCATCACGCCTTGCAGGTGTTTTTGGTCTATAAGCTGTTTAAACGGGAGCATATCAAAAGCTTCCACTTGCTCTTTACTGCGCGGATCAACAGGCATCGCAACATGGGAATCGGCGGCAACACTGCCATGACCCGGAAAATGTTTACCCACGGCAGCCATACCGGCCTCATTCATGCCGATAATAAAGTGTTCTGCCAATGCACTAACTTCCTCAGCAAGCGCACTAAAACTGCGTTTACCGATCACTTCACTTATACCATTTACGTCTAAGACAGGTGCAAAACTCAAATCTATATCACAGGCCAACAGCTCTATTGCCATTAGAAAACCACACTCTTTTGCCCATTGTTTAGCTAATGTTAAGTCGCCTTTAGCTGCAGGTAAAATATCACCCATAGCAGGAATTAAGCTAAAACCCTCACGAAAACGCTGAACCCGGCCACCTTCATGATCAACCGCAATTAATAAACCAGGGCAAATATGGCGAACATCCTTAACCAGCTCAATTAATTGACTTTTATTTTCAAAGTTTCGACTAAAGAGTATAATCCCACCCACCTGTGGATGCTGTAACTGCTCAGCTTCTAGCGCAGATATGGTTAAACCTGCAAGATCCATCATTAAATAGCTCAAACCTTTCCCCTAAATATACAGCTGACTATTGCGTCAAGTTAATCAAGTCACATTACACATCAAGTATAAGGTTGGCTAATGTGAAAATAATGCATAAAAAAATCTAATGAACTGTCATTGATTAATCTGTGGGATACTCTAGTGACAATAAGAGATAAACCGCCAACATTACATTTGACGATTATACTCACTTATAACTAAAACAATAAACGACTCAGCAAGGGTTCAATCACATGATTAGCGTATTTGACATGTTCAAAATTGGTATCGGTCCCTCTAGTTCACATACAGTGGGCCCGATGAAGGCCGGTAAAATTTTTATCCAGCATGTCGCAGATATTAATTTATTGGATCAAATTGATGAATTACGAACAGAATTGTTTGGCTCACTAGGCCAAACAGGTAAAGGCCACGGTACAGGTAAAGCAGTGGTTTTAGGCTTAATGGGTCAAGACCCTGAAACCGTTGATACCGAAGCTATCGATGCCATTTTAGAGACAGTATCGACCAGTCAAAAGTTGACCCTCGCAGATGGACGTCAGTTGACATTTACCCGTGAAGCAGGGGTCACCTTCCACAGACGCAAAACCTTACCTGCACATGCCAATGCCATGACCTTATTCGCCTTGTCTAAAGGCGAATGTATTTACCAGCGTACCTATTACTCTGTTGGCGGCGGCTTTATTCTCGATGAAGATGAAATTACTCAACGAAATGCTTCTCCGGCGACACCCATTGAACAAGCACCTTATGACTTCAATAGTGCATTGCAATTACTGCAACTTTGTTGTGACAATGGCTTAAGTATTTCGTCTTTAATGATGGCCAACGAGCAGAGTATTGCATCGGAAGATGAAGTAAAACAAGGTTTGTGGAAAATTTGGCAAACGATGAAAAACTGCGTCGAACGCGGTTATCAGAAAGAAGGTATTTTACCTGGTGGACTAAAATTACGTCGTCGCGCACCAGCGCTTTACCGCCGTTTAAAAGCTGAAGGCCGTAATAATATCGACCCACTGACTGCAATGGACTGGGTTGATTTATTTGCCTTATCGGTTAACGAGCAAAATGCTGCAGGCGATCGAGTCGTGACAGCCCCAACAAACGGGGCAGCAGGGATTATCCCCGCTGTATTGTGTTACTACGACAAGTTTGTGCAAGAAGTTGATATTGATGTGTGTTGCCGTTATTTATTAACCGCAGCCGCTATTGGCATTTTGTACAAGAAAAATGCCTCAATTTCTGGCGCTGAAGTGGGCTGTCAAGGCGAAGTGGGCGTAGCCTGTTCAATGGCTGCAGGGGCGTTGACTGAAATTATGGGCGGAACAGTAGAACATGTTGAAAACGCCGCTGAAATTGGCATGGAACATAACTTAGGCTTAACCTGTGATCCCGTTGGCGGCTTAGTGCAAGTCCCTTGTATTGAGCGTAATGCTATGGGTGCAGTAAAGGCGATTAACGCATCACGTATGGCGCTTCGCGGCGATGGTAACCATAAAGTCTCACTGGATAAAGTCATCAAAACCATGATGGATACCGGTAAAGATATGCGCAGCAAATACAAAGAAACCGCGAAAGGTGGTCTTGCGGTGAATATCGTCGAGTGTTAATTAACGCATTAATTTAATCGCGTAATGTGAAATGCCTGTTAGTCACTCTAACAGGCATTTTTTGTATCTATTAAATGAAAATTTAAGCGCACTAAGTGACTCATTCAACCCTACTATTTTAAACCTGCTATTTAACCAATATTCGTGCGCAATTATCCAAGCCACCAAATGAGTGTAGCGCACTATTATCGAGTTGATAGATACCCTTTTTTGGTGAACAAAATAGCGGTAAACTGAATTGAACTACAGACAGCATTCTGCCATTGTAGAAAATCATTAAAATGACAACAACGTTGTAAACTGCGTCAACCCTATCACCCCCATCATCAAGCCAATGTTTGACAATCGAGTTCTTCGCTGAGATGCGATTGCGGTTTCTAGCTGCAATCGAACGTAACGCATTTCTGGACAAAAGTGAGTTTGAGGTATTAATTAACTCAGCTTACTTGGTATTGGTTTAGCTTGATTTATAACGTAGCTTCATTTGAACTTATTGCCTGCAGCATGCTGATGTGCAGATGATTAAGCGAGACGCCACGAGCACATCCCTGTGGGCTTAACCAAAACATCCCTGTTTTGGATACTCGCTGACTCATCTACACCTGTAATTTAACTCTCTTCGATTTAGCCGCATAGTTGTCTATAGGTAAAAGCTAAAGAGGAAAAGCTCAAATCTAATTAGCTGACTTACTTTGGGGCATAAATGATTTACACACCTTGGCACATTTGTGGGCGGAAAAAATACAAAAATACATAGCCACCCATTTTTTGAAGTAACAACATAACCTCTTCCTATTTGAGTTGCGATCACCTTTTATCATTTTCACAATGAGCAAATTCAACAGGATGATTCAACAAGATGATTCAACAAATTAGCAATCGATAGCCAATCCATCAGTAATATGGTCGATTTAACGCAGCAGAAAAGCTTGATATCAATCAAGTGGAAGATGGTTTTGTGGGATTAAGACATGATTGCTTAGGCGCACAACCAGCGCAGGCAGTTGGCTGCGCCTTGTCGTCGTTTTCGGTCTAAATGTTCGCAATAGTCTGTTAATGCAGGCAAAGCCCCTACAGCACCTTTGAATAATACCCCAAACTCTGTGGTGATTTTTAACCAGTTTTCAGCAGGAATATTCAGTCTATTAAGAATAGCTTGGCGACTTGCACTAATGGCGCCACGTTTATCCTCTCGAATAATCCTGCCTGTATCTTCAACTAGCACAATATAGTCTTTTACACTAAACATTAAACCTTTAGGCATATCCTGACGCTCATTCCCCACAAAAGGCAATAACTCTGCTGGTTGTTCACCTTTTATCGCTGAGTGTATTCGGCGTTGAATGCTGGTGTAACAATCTTGGGTGGCCATATTTAATTAGGTGGCCATATTTAATTTTTAATTTCCTAAGCTGGGACAACTTCACATAATCAATCAAAATTTGTTTCACTGCATTAACATTAGAGTTATTGTTCTAAATATTAGAGTTATTACTCTAAAAAATAGATATTATCAAAGGAACTACTGATGAGTAAAATAAAAAAAACGCTCTTAAGCCTGGCGGCTGTATCTGTATGTGTATTGGCTGGCGTCATGTTTTATGCCACTGACATCGCAAAAGGTGACCTTCCTGCAACAGACCCGCAAAGCTACACTACCATTGAAGCGAATGGCCTTAGTTTTGCCGTTGATATCCGCGGAGACAAAACGGGGACACCGGTTATATTACTCCACGGATTCCCTGAGTCGGCGGTGATGTGGGACTCATTCATGGATGAACTCACTGCAAATGGATATTATGCCATTGCACCCAATCAGCGTGGTTACAGCGCTGGATCTCGACCAGATGACGTTGAACAATACCAATTGAAATACCTGACTTCAGATGTTATTGCGATTGCTGACCAGCTCGAATTAGAAGCATTTCATTTAATTGGCCATGACTGGGGCGCAGCGGTAGGTTGGCAGGTTGCCGCAGAAAATCCTGATCGCGTTATCAGCTATGCCGCGATTTCGGTGCCTCATATTGATGCTTTTGGTAAAGCGTACCGGGAAGATACAACACAGTATGAAGCGAGTGCCTACATCCGTTTCTTTCAGAAACCGATCTTACCTGAATTCATGATGGCGAAAAGTGACTATGAGCGTTTAAGATCTATTTGGACGCAGCATGACGCAGCAGAAATTGAACACTACGTTGGTATTCTTGGTCAGGAGAAAGCCCTGACCAGTGCCATCAACTGGTATCGTGCCAATTTCCCTGTATTCACAAACGGTTTAGATGTTGGCAAAGTTAACGTGCCAGTTACGTTTATTTGGGGAAATAAAGATCATGCGCTTAAGCGTTCCGGCGTTGATGACACCAGAAATTACGTTGAAGCTGACTATCAATTCATCGAAATGGATGCCGGCCACTGGATTATCCAGGAAAAATATCAAGAACTAACAGGCCACTTGCTTACTCATTTAGCTAAGTATAAATAGGGTTCAATTCAATTTGTCTATCAAAGGATACACATGAAAAAAATTATAATTAGATTATTGTTGATTGTACTCGTTGTACTTTCTCCCGTTCTCTACCTCATTTACACATTTGCATTTACGGGTCCTATGCCTGATGCGGAATTTCAGAAAAAACTGCCTGAAATAGTAAAAAACCTTGAAGTGAAATTTGATGGTGAAGGTGAAGAGACCTTAGTGTTCATCCATGGTTACCCTGACAGTTTGGAGCTTTGGGACAAACAGGTTGAATATTTAAAAGATGATTATTCGATTGCTCGATTCACCCTTCCGGGGTTCGAGTTAGAAGATAATGGGGAAAGACCTCATTACAATATAAAACAGATCCGAATGATTATGAACGCCTTTATTAGAGGTTTAAATAAAGACAAGGTCACCGTTCTGGCTCACGACTGGGGCGCGGTTTATGCGTCTCAGTATCTGAAGAAAAATGACTTAGTAGATAGCCTGGTACTCTTTGATATCGGCAGCTTTGGCGAAGAGAAACGACCAACCATCAATGTTAAATACACCTTTGCACTTGCTGTTGCTTGGACTTTACCTGAATTTTTAGGAGAAAAGTTGGCATTATATACTGCTGATAACATTTTAAAAATTGAAGATGTAGACCCTAATAAAACAATCGCGGATTTGCGAACAGATCCCCGTATGACCTATCCGTACTGGCATTTGTGGAAATCTGTATTAACGAAAAATACAACAAAGGCGACAGAAATAAAAGATTATGGCACGCCTTTCCTTTTCATTTACGGCAAGGATAAAAAAGTCTGGTTCCATGCTAAAAGCTGGGAAAAGCAGCTACAAGAGCAGAATAAGGGACAAGTTGAAGTTGTACCTGGCGGTCACTGGTTTATGCAGTCTTCGCCTGATCTGGTGAATCAAAAGATTTCTAATTGGCTGAGTGCTAATTAAAGCAACAAAAATTTTGTTTCTTGCTATCTAATTGATAGGCCTGATGTCTAAAAATATAAGGGGAGCCACTTTAGTGGATCCCCTTTTTTTACTGACGGACTTCAACCCGGCACGTCCAATTTATGCAGCATCCGATTAAGCATAGGTACCACAATCAGGGTCAGTATAGTGGCAAAACCCAGACCAAACATGTTGCGGGGCAGCTGGGCTAACTCTTTTATAAAGAGTAAAGAGGGAACAGCCGTTGGTTTCCTTTTGGTCTGGTGTGGGTGAAGCCCCACGACGTTAGTGGCCGCAGGCCATAGCCTAAGTTTAGAGTGGTCACCCTAAATCGTACCTGAACAGAAGCTTGTGAGTGCCTAAGCTCTAACACTCACTATTCGCATTATGATAAGTCTGGTGAATTTAGATTAACTTGTTAGCTTTTTATTTTAAATTTCACAAGGAACTGCATTCAATGCATTTTGTTCTTGTTTTCTTAGGTAATTGACCACTTTCTCTTTAAACGATAAATCGGAATAAAATTGCTTGATTAGGTATTTTGAAGGGATATCAGTCCGTTCCATTAATGGGACAGCTCGACCAGTCGCTATGACGTAAACATGAAAATCATTATAACGTGCCAACATTGGTTCAATAATATTTTTATACAAAGCATTGGCCAACAACGTAGCATAACCTTTATTACGATGCTCTATGACTGTTACGAAGTGAATAATACCCAATTCTTTATAGGTCACACCTTGATGACAAGTGTTTTTGTCAGCACGGGCTTCAAAGTTTTCAAAAAGACTGTACCCTACCAATTCATCATTTACATAAAGTTTAATTATTTCTGCTTGAGTCCCGTTTTGTAATTCCTCGTGTTTATCTAACCAATCAAAAATGTACCACATTTTCATGTCGCCCTGACCCAAGGCGAGTAATTCATTAGTACAAGTTTTGACATTACAGTGTTCAAATCTAAGCATTAATAACCCTTTGAATCTTCGTAAGTTAGTTAAAATCGACCTGTGAACTTACTTTTATATAAATAGAGAGCTAAAAATGGGTTAAGCCCCCCTAACCCACTTTGTGACAGAAACGACTTAGAATAATAATGCTAAGCCTTTACCAGTATTTTGTGCCGTTTACAACAATTTTGTTATTCAACACCATTAGCCGCAGATGAAGCAATACCATGGATTTTTGAGTTAACGATAAGATGGCGGTCTCTTGATCGTGCAGAGTAATCCATAAATGAGTTTATATTGTTGCCATATTACCCAGACGAAATATGATATTTAATAAACCTCTGCACTTATTATTTGAATCCAAGTTATCGCTACAAACCAGCTATGTAACTATTTTGCATTGCTGGTTAAATATCAACATTAGCTGACTCAATCCACTGAATTAATAGGTTCTTTCCATGCCTCTTTCCGTGCATTTTACCATGCCACCTTCAGTATGACGGGACAGCAGATAATCCGTGCAAGCGACCTGAGCCTGAGGGCCGCCTTTGTCATTATTGAGCTGGTGTCGGCTCAACATATGCCTTGGTTCCCCAGAGTGGAACAGTCGAAAGGCTGTGTTTGAAACTTCCTGATGTTTCTTTAGTAGAGTAAGATACATACATTAACGTTTGATTGTCAGCATCAAATATTCTTCTAATTTTCATCGTTTTGAAAAAGATACTTTTTGATTTTTTAAATACCACTTCACCTGATTTACTCTTATCTATTTGTGCAATCATATCTTTGGTGATTTCCCCTGTTTGCCTGCAAGAGATAGAGCTATCACTTGGATCTGAAAAACTCAGGTTTTCTTCTATTGAGGCGATGTGACACGTTACACCAGAGACAATATCATCCTTTAAAATGTTTAATTTTATATCTTGCGTAGTAAACATTCCAAGTGAAACATCACCTACTTCGTTGTCAGAACAAGCAGTAAGAAGTGCCGTTAAACATAACGCAGTGAGTATTTTTTTCATCAGTAAACCTTGTAATATTGGAAGTTAATTATCGTCAAAAGAGGCTGGTTTAAAAAATGTTGTTAGGCAATTAAGGGCATACATTAATGGTATGTCTTTAATAATATTCTTTTCATGAAATACCTTTCATGATAAATAGGCCTAAACTGACTTTGCCGATATCAGCGCCACCACCGCTGAGCAACATGCTAGCTCATATTGCGTTCGGCATTATGGTTATCATTGTAACCTATTGACCAAGCTCGTTGCTGACTCACTATGCTTGTTAACATTCTCTTTTTTAGCATAATGGCCAACCTTTATGCGTTAACTGCACTTTGACTTAGTTAACTGCACTTCGACTTAGTTAAATGCACTTTGAGCACAACGTGTTAAGCCCGCAGTTACCGAGCCAAAATGATCGCCCACCACCACTTTGGCATTGGGATACACACTAGCAATTTTATCGTATATAGCCGGGCTACGCGCCGTACCGCCTGTTACATACACAATATCAGGAGTGGTTGGCATATCGCAATCTTGTTGCTCCGCTTTGGTGATAGCCGTTTTCATGGCTTGTTTCATTAACGCTTCAACTTTAGCTAAAGGTTCATTGATAGCTTGCTCAAACTGCGCTGCCGTTAATGGTACAAACAGCTCTTTTTCAATAAAATCTAATGAACATTGAATAGTCTCATTGTCCGACAAACTGATTTTAGCGGCTTCAGCTTGGCGTACAACTTGATAACTCATTTGATTTTTTTGTACTTTTTGTAAACGAACTAATAAGTCTGGTTGTTGTGCTTCTTTTATTAACTGCTCGACGAGCTTACGGGAAGGTAAACTAACAAAGTCACGCTGAGCACTAATATCATTGACGGCAACCGCGTTCCAAAAAGGGGTTCTTGGCATAGGTTTACCGTTAATCATTAACGTGTCTGCCCCAAAGCTTGGCATCAATCCGCTCATCGCAAGCGCAATATCTAAATCGTTGCCACCGATGCGTTGGCCAGAATGGCCAAAGCAGTCTAGGCTTCGATCTTGTTGCGCAATGTATGATGGACCCATTTTCACCACAGAACAGTCTGTCGTACCGCCGCCCACATCAACCACTAAAACGGTATTGTCATGGTTAAGATTTGACTCAAAGTCCATGCCAGCGGCTAATGGTTCAAATAAAAACCTCACATCAGTGAAGCCAGAGCGAATTGCTGCAAGGCGTAAAATGGCTTCAGCTTGCAGGTTATTGTCTTCGCCACCTATACCTTGAAAATTAACCGGTCGACCTATCACGGCATGGCTGGCAGACGTAAGCGATTTGGCGTTTAATGCCTGATCGGCTAGGGTTTTAACATGCATCATCATCAAGGTAACGATGTCTTCAAATAAGGCAATCTGCTCTGCTCGCAGGCCATTGGCGCCTAAAAAGGATTTTGGCGAACGGACATAAAAACCTTCTTCAGGCATGTCTAAATAGGCATCAATCGCAGCTTGACCAACAAACACGGCTTGTTCATTAGGCGACAAATCAAGTTCATGGCGCATTTGTTTTGCTCGCATTAATTGCGAACTGCGCAAATGAGAATACTGCGCTTGTAAATTTTCAGGTAAGCCCCAATACACTGCTTCAGCGATCAGCTCGCGATCCATCGCGTACAAGGTTGACGGCATAAAATCTGAGTGCGCTGATAATGGCAATAATGCCACCGCATTATCAACCATCACCCCTATCGCACAGTTAGCACTGCCGTAATCAAATCCAACAAACATTGGCTTACCTTCAGTCGTTCAATTTAAAAAAGCGCCCAAAATAACATAATAATCATGTTAGCTGAACCATTTATCGTGTTTTATCCAAGGGGACACAATGAGGAATAACTCATTCAGGCGTAAAAACCTCATAATATAAGCTTTACAGCATATATCCCCAGTAATAATTTTAGTTAAATATCGTTTATTCAATATGTTGCATACCAATGTTCTAGAAGATTAAATGGCATCGGCAGCTAAAAATAATCTTATTCCCGACATCGCGATATCTTGGTTATCATTTAAAGCAAGGGTTACACTAAGCCAACGATAAACATGTGCCGTGGATTTTTTAGTCATATTTAGATCCGCTATTGTGCTTAACTTAAGCCGGTTCGGTAAGTGTTGACCCTATCAAATTGATGCTGGATAAATAAACCGTGACGTTAGCGTTAGTCAATAATCAACCATTAGAGAATGATTTATCATGCAATGGCTTAGCCCAAGAGCAAAAAAACTGCCGCGGTTGCAAATTGATTACGATGTTAATGCCGCTCTCACTTCACCAAAAACGAAAAAACCCATCGTGTCCTGATGGGTTTTTTGCTGCTAATGAGTTAACTCATCAAGTTAGCCTTTGCTGTTGGCTTTTTCTTGTGTTTTACGTTGAGCTTCTTTTTGCTGACGACGTGCATCTATGACTTGCTTTACATCACTGCCAATATGCGCTTCACCGCGTTGCTTAGCTAATTGTACTTGACGCTCACGCTCAATAAATCGCTGACGTTGTTCTTGAGGAATGTTATCGATGCAATGAGGGCAACTCACACCTTGAACATAAGCTTCAGATTGCTTTTCAGCTTCCGTTATTGGCATACGACAAGCATTACACTGATCGTATTGGCCTTTTTCAAGGCTGTGATTAACGGCCACACGGTTGTCAAACACAAAGCATTCACCTTCCCATAAGCTTTGCTGTTGATCCACCTCTTCAAGATATTTTAAAATGCCACCTTCAAGATGATACACCTCATCAAAGCCCTGCTCTTTTAAATAGGCGGTTGATTTCTCACAACGAATACCACCGGTACAAAACATGGCCACTTTTTTATGCTTGGCAGGATCTAAGTTTTGTTTGACGTACTCAGGGAACTCACGGAAAGTCTCTGTTACGGGATTAAGCGCATTTTTAAAGGTACCAATCTTCACTTCATAATCATTACGGGTATCAACCAATACCACTTCAGGATCTGAAATCAGTGCATTCCAGTCTTTGGGCTTAACATAAGTGCCAACGACTTTACGCGGGTCTATACCTTGAACACCCATAGTCACAATTTCTTTTTTAAGTTTTACTTTAGTACGATAAAATGGCATTTCATCATCAAAAGACAGCTTGGTGACGATGTTATTTAAACCTGGTTGTGTGTCTAACCAGACCAACAAATTCTCAATGGCGGATTGGGTGCCAGCAACAGTGCCATTGATCCCTTCTTGGGCAAGTAACAAGGTACCTTTGATGTCGTTTTGTTCCATGACTGTGAGCAATGGCTGACGAACAGCCTCGAAATGAGGTAAGGCGACAAATTTATATAATGCGCATACGGCAATTTGGGGTTGAGATGTTTGTTGGATCATGTCTTGTTTAGCTTCTTGCATAACTGTTGAAACTCCGCTGGCTGGAACTTAATTTCCAGTGCATATAATATGGCCGGCACACTGTGCACAGACTCAAAAAAAACGGCCGCAAGTATACCTAAGTCACACTCAAAAAAATACTAAAACAATCCGACGCACCTTTTTACTTTGTTGTGAGCATTTTATTTTGGGATTCAGGCCTTAAAAGCGTTACTCTATTAGCCAGACTTAATTTGATATGATCCCTAATGAATTCTGCTATTTTGTACACCTTTCGTCGCTGTCCTTATGCCATGCGGGCACGTATTAGCCTTCATTTGAGCCAACTTAATCCGTTAGTGCGTGAAATTGAACTTAAACATAAACCCGCAGAGATGTTAGCCATTTCGGCCAAAGGCACAGTACCAGTACTTGTCACGACAGATAACCAAGTGATCAGTGAAAGTATTGATATTATGCGCTTTGCATTAACTGAGCACCCAGCACCTGAAACCAACTACTTAACCCCAGCCGAGTATCAGTCACTGCAATATTGGTTAGATAAGCCAGCAACAGAATCGCTCATTAATGCTAACGATATTGAATTTAAACCGTGGTTAGATAAATATAAGTATGCCGACAGATACCCCGAATACAGTCAACTCTGGTATCGACAACAAGCAGAAAACTTTATACAACGTCTAGAAACCTGCTTAAATCAACATCGGTTTTTATGCACAGATACCGTCACATTAGCTGACTTTGCTATTTTTCCATTTATTCGCCAATTTGCTAATGTTGAGCCGATATGGTTTAACAACAACCAATCTCCTAAAGTGAGAGTTTGGTTAGCAACGCTAATGAATAGTCCGTTATTTAACGTGACCATGCACAAATATCCATTGTGGTTACCCCAACGAAATGGGATTCAGCTCAAACATTCAATAAATGATGATGGACAACTAATACCTTTGTGCAACAATTAAAAATTATTAATATTTAGTAGTTTACAGACTATTAATCCGTTAATTTTTAAAGTAGATTAAAGATGTTAGCAGTAAATAGCCGTTTAATAACATGGATTACTATTATTTTTACTGCAAATTGAGATTTTAAGTTTACACTTAAATAAGTCATTGCTAGAACGCAAAGGAACATGACATGGATAATATGGATATTACGTTAGTCATAATGCTTATCGCATTACTAATTTTACATATTCACTTTTGCTATCGAGCCTTAATGTCGAAAGCACCTATCGGAAATGCTCAACGTTTTGTCTGGTCGATGCTCAGTTTATTGATGGGACCATTAGGCTATTATGTTTATCAGAACATAATCCCACTTGAATTCTACGAATAGACGCCCTAGCCCTATTTAACCATCCCAGCATCAGCGAGCCACGAGGCTAAATTAAGGCTTATATTATCTGTTGCTCCCGCTTATAAATAGCGAGCGAATTGACGACCCTTTTTTAATGGCTTTGTTGGCGCCGTTACCGCTGGTGTGCCTACATATAAAAAGCCCACTATTTGGTCTTGTGCCGACAAACCTAATTGTTGATGAACGTTAGCATCAAAAGCAAAATCGCCTGTACGCCATACTGCACCAAGCCCAATCGAAAATGCAGCTTGCTGCATGGCCATCGTCGCACAACCGGCTGCAATGTGCTGCTCTAAAGCGGGAACGTTATTATGTGCTTGCGTTTTAGCGACCACAGTAATCACCATAGGTGCGCGATAAGGCATATTGCCAACTTTAGCTAAAAAAGCATCATCGGCACCCTTTTTTTTAGCTGCATCAACAAAAATATTCGCCAGTTTAGCCAAACCTTCATCGATTGCGATAATAAACTCCCATGGGGTCAAGGCACCATGATCGGGTACTCTAGCTGCAGAATCGAGTAACAATGTAAGTTGCTCAGCATTCGGCGCAGGGGCAATAAGACGTGGAGTTGATTGGCGGGTTAGTAGCAGTTGTGTTGCGTCCAAGATACGGTCCTTCTAGATGAGTTCTGATGCTAATGTTAACAAATAACCCACTTAATTGGTGGGTTATTTTCAAAACTTTACATCATCTGTGTTAACACCTGTTGAGGAAAATATCGCTTAAGTATTGTTTAAATAACGACGAGAAATAAAATAATCGACACTGGTGTAACGACCGCCGCCCAGCGCAAAGATGGCAAATAGCATGATCAAGTAGGTAATGGCAAACTCAATACCATTATTGAGAATAACGAAATTACCTGAACTGGTTAACCATTCATAATTACCATGCTGTTGTAAAATCGCTTTTGCTGCAGACAGTTTTTCCGCTGAAGCCAACACTTGCTCATTGGCTAACCACGAACTTGCATCGGCAATAGCTAACCAGCCATTAGGTAAGTGCACCGCAAAAGCGGCTACCACCATGGTTGCCATCATCGGCAGTGCCACAATACGTGTCGCCAAACCAATTAACAGTAAAAAACCACCAAACAACTCTGTGCCTGCAGCCAGAGCAGTCATCACTTCAGGCATCGGTAAGCCTAACCCCCAATCTGGATTACCAAACCAAGCGGCTGTGTCTTCAAAATGTGATAATTTGTTATAACCAGCCTGCATTAACACTGGTGCTAAATAAATCCTTAACGCTAATGGAGCAAAGCCTTCTGTATGTTTAATCACATTTAAAAACTGTTGATATAATCTACTTAGTGTCTGCATAAATAACCCAGGCTGAAATCGTTGTTGTAGTAATAGACCCGCTGAAGATTAAAAATATTTCAGCTTATGCGATTAACAGCTATAAATATGTATTATTTGTCTAAGTGTAATTCAGTTAAATCTTCTACTAATTCTGCTAATTTTTTGTCGAAGTGCTTACGTTGTTTTTGACTAAACGTTTGATTAAGCGCAATTAACATTGAACCAAATTTACGGGTATTTTCGGTAACATTATCGCGATACACCTCAGATTTAAGTTCATCTGGCGAGATCATTAATAATCTCATTTGTTGGGTAAAATAATCAGTTTGCTGACGGCGTTTCATCGCTTGTTCAAATTGGCTTAACCATTCATGACGATACTCAAGCCACATATCCAAGGTAGCTAAACGTTGCGTATTAGCTTGATGAATGATGTCTTTTTGCGCATCCGTTATATCACCGGTCCATTCTGATAATTTTTTTGCGATTCTTTTGTCTGAGTCGATTATCAACTCGGCTTTATCTTTGCCGGCGTATTCTTCGATTAATTCTTTTTGTTCTTTTTTTAGCTGCGTCAGTACCTGATCAACTTGTTCATCAGATAAGCTCGCCAAAATAGGTAACAGATCAGGCATAACAAAATCGAAAATTCGGGACCAATGGGCCTTCGCCATTGACACTTGTTTAAGCCATAGCTCTGGGGTCATGGTTTGTTGATTCGTTAATGTCGATAATAAAGACAGTTGATCACGATAACGGGGTAATTCTTGTTGGCGATGCCAGACTAAAAACGATTCAATAATAATATCAAATTTGTCTTGCTGCTCTGAGGTTAAGTCTACGTATTCTTCAACCTCCCACTCTATCGCCCAATCCAAAAAGAAATAGCTTATTTTAGTGGAACAGCCGACAAATAATAGGCTACTTAACAGTAGGACGATCAATTTTTTAGACACAGATAATTCCCTTATCGAAATTTACCTTATTTGTACTTTATCAGAGCATATTAGCAAGTGATTAATGTAAAATACTTTGTAAAGTATTGTAAGTATTGTGTAGATTTGTGCGGTTCTTTAGCTGCCATTAATAATGCCCACATCGCTGAGAATAGCCAAAAACAATTTATTGCAGCAGGTAACGCAGCTTTAGCCGCCGCAACATCTGTGAGGCTCGATATTTGGCAATATTGGATAATCACGTTATCAATTAATTGACTCACTTGGGTTGTCGATAGTTGATGACTGGCTATCACGCTGGCTAAATCGAATAACGGATGACTGGCCACCGCATATTCATAATCAATGCTTAATAGCTGATGCGATACGCTGCCGCCAAGAAGTAAATTGTGCGGGGTTAAATCTCGATGACAAAAAACGGGCAACAAAACACACGCTTCTAACTGCGATAACCAATGCTGAACAAATCCATTTAAGCGTAACAATTGCTGCCAAGCATGATGCCATTGTGGTTCGGTTTGCGTGGTACTTAAAGAATCTAATTGATGCGCATATTGTTGCCATTGCACACTCACGGTAATACTGGTTAGAGGCACTGGTAACGCACTAAGTGTACTCAATAATGCGCTTAACAAAGGGACAGCATCAACGGCTAAAACAGGTTTATTTGTTTCCTGCTGGATGGATGCATTACTGTGCATTGCGGAAAATATCGACCAGTCTATGTCGGGTTGATCAATAAACTCACTTAAATACACTTTTTTATCATCACTGACCCAAATTAATGCAGGTGCAATGTTAGCAGCCATCGCGGCTTGCCAACATTCGACTTCAAGCGCCCTATCGCACCAAGTACTGTGGGGTTGATTAACTCTCAATACCTTATCGCCGTCATCGCAAGATAACTTAATGTTAACATTGCTGATCCCGGTGTTGAGGAACGATATTGCAGTACATTGTGCGTTGAGTCTGTGAAACAATGCTACTGGCATCATTTGTTGCATCATTTCAAGCACATTGTTAGGTAGTGATAACAAGGGTTGGGACATCAAATATTTACTCCAAGGAGATTGTATTGTTATTGGCTATACACCAACCACGTCTTGGGCAACGTTATCTTGCTGTATAATATGATGATAATATTTTTTGCGCCACATTATGTAACCCCCAACCGCCATCGCGACGTATAAAACAAACAGACCTGATGTCAACATCAAGCCTTTTTGGAAATAAAGGTAAATAGACACAAAATCAATGACGACCCAATAGAGCCAATTCTCCAGTACTTTTTTTGCCACTAAATAGGTTGTTACTACCGCAAAACAAGTGGTTGCCGCGTCGATATAGGGAAATGCTGCAGAGGTATGATTAGCCATAACATACCCCACCAGTAAAGACACCAAAGATGTGACGCCGATGACAACAGCATGAGTACTCCACGACCAACTGGTAATGTTAAGTTGATGGCTCTCTATATTGTGCTGAGCACTATTATGCTGATTTCGCTGCTGCGAGGACGGCACATGTAACCACAGCCAATAACCATACACCGCCATGCCCATATAATAGATATTGAGTACCGACTCCATTAACAAAGACACATTCCAAAACAATACCGTATAAATGGCGGTGCTAATAAATGCCGCAGACCAACACCAAATATTGGTCCGCATAGCAAGAATTAAGTAAGCCAGTGCCAGCATAACGGCAATGGCTTCCCAGAACGTCATTAATGACGCCTCTCCTAAAACTTGCTGTATTGTTGAGAGTAACTCACTCATTGTGGTTATTCGCTATGAGCAAGGTTGAGCTCACCACCAATAAATTTACACACAAAAACGGCCTTGCCCCATTTTTGGTGAGCGGCCTGCATTTCAACGGCTAGCATCGACATAACATCGCCATACTCACCACACACTTGTGTTGCCATCGCATTAGTGACTCGTTGAATATTGTCATAACTATCCACTCTGCCGATAAACCATTGGATCGGATCGAGATAATTTTCATTAAACGGATACATGCTGATTTCTGCAGTTAACTTCATTGCTATTCCTTAATAAAAACCACTGCAACCGAGGTTACAGCGGCTATAAGCTATTACATAAATTGGATTTCTAGTGTCACACCTAATTGGCGCGGATCACCATAACGAATGTATTGCTTGTCTGCCCAGTCTTGATCTGGCTCGTTGCCAAAGTAAAAACCACGCACGCCATATTGTTCATCAAACAAATTGCGGCCCCATAAATAAGCTGACCACGTCGGCGTTTCATAACCTAGACGTGCGTTATAAATGGTATAGGCTTCTGACTGGGACTCATTGCTGTCCGAATAATAAAACTGGCTTTTACCACTGGCATTAACGTTGGCGAACCAACCAGAGTCAGCGACATACGTCATGCCCGCACTGTAAGTGACATTAGGAGAATGGGCCAGTTCACGACCCGACAAATCAATGGTAGAACCGTATTTATCACTGTATTGATATTGGCCATATTCGGTTTCCAACCAACCAAAGCTACCATAAAATTCAATATTTTCAGTTAAGTACCATTTTGCATCAAGCTCTGCGCCGTAGTTTTTTGAACTGCCAGCGTTTTCGGTAAAAAGAATAAATCGCTGCGGGCTATCAGGGTCTTGTAAAGACGCAGCCACTTGTTGATCTTGGCGATCCATATAAAATAGCGCCACTGTAGAATCGACTTCACCGTCAAACCAACTCGACTTTAAACCCACTTCATAGTTATATAGGATCTCAGTATCGAACTCTTTCTTGTCAGACAATTGGGCAGGTAATGTCATATTAAATCCACCCGCTTTATAACCCCGGGCGATACGAACATAGGCATTATGATCCGCATTAATAACTTTTGATAATGCAATATGGCCCCCCCACATATCTTCTGACGGGGCAAAACCATCCTTATTACTGTCACTGTAATCACTATCACGACGCTCTAATCGTAATCCTGTAGACAATAAATAATCATCGCCTAAATGACTGTCTAACTGACCAAATACTGCATAGTTGGTCGCATCGTAACTTGACTGCAGCACTTCATCTGGATAAGTGTTGTATTCTGAATATAAGTCATTATCTTCTTTCAAATTCATCGCATACACACCCACTAACCAGTCGGTGCTATCTGCCCAAATTCGTCCGCCATTTTTTGACGATAGACGAAACTCTTGAGTTAAGGTTTTGCGGTCACCCTCTTTATCCCAGGTATAATCATAAACACAAGGTTCGGTAACATTAACGACACCATCGGCATCATAAGCCGTACAAGCTTTACTTGCCCAATAATCGGAATTAGCCCAATCGCCATCATAACCATTATGGTGGTTGGTTTGCGCGAATGAGGTTAACGAGGTGAAGTCAAATGTTTGCACACCAGTATAAATAAACTTAATCCCAGCCCCTGTGGTTTTTTGGGTATCGATGCCGGGTTGGTCGGTTAAGGTGTTGCTGCGATTATTATCCAATGTCCACACATCATAGCCATTATCAAAATTTGCATGTAACAAGGTTAAATCAACTTGCAGATCGTCGGTAGCATACCAACGTAATTTAGCTCTGGCAGTTAACTCGTCACGTTCATTGGTATCGTCGCGATTAAGATAAAGGTTGTCACGGTAGCCGTTTTGGTTATGTTGCTCTAACGATACTCGATAGAGCAATTTGCCTGAATCATTTAGCGGACCGGAGCTGAAACCAGAAAGAGTAGCAAGATTATCATCACCTAAGCTGACTTTTGCACCATGCTCAAACGATTCAGTGGGGTCATTGCTTTTTAAGTAAATTAATCCGGCTAACGCGTTGGCACCATATTGGGTGCCTTGTGGACCACGTAAGACTTCCACCTGCTGCATGTCGTACATGCTCGACACCATACCAAGGCCAGATAAGTCGATGTCATCGACCACAAAACCAACTGATGAGTTAGGTGCGCCTTGATATTGTTCTTGCTCACCAACGCCGCGAATTTGAAAATATTTAGGACGAGAGCTGCCGCCGGACCAATTAAAGTTAGCGATAGAGTTAAGCACATCTTCGAAATGTTGTGCGCCTTCATCTTCAAGTTGTTGAGCGTCAATGACGGTCACGCTAGAGGGCATTTTATCAAGACTGATATTACTAAAATCAGCATTAACAATAATGACTTCCATTTTTTCATATTCGGGGGTGACGCTTTCGATATCAGCAGTTTTAGCCATAACAATCGGCGAGCTTAACGCTGCAAAAACAGCTAATGCTATGGGTGTCTGGTGTAACGTAGTAGGATTTATCGTGAACATAGGACCTCAAATGATTATTTTGAGATCCGGCAAGAGTAGAGAATAAGAGGTGCACCTAACGATAGTGTGGCCCATTCCTACGCCGGTATAAGCCGGATCAGGTTCTAAGGGTTCGTCATACAGACATCTCAGTTCAGGTTTTACTGAACACCCCTTGGCGATCACGATTATAAACTAACTCCTGTATGATTACACTCGCTACAATACAATTTGATAACGTAACGATGCAATTTATTAACTACCAGGCTTGGTCACATCACGTAAACCTCTTCAATAACGTCGCGATGATATTAATAAGAGAAGGTTTCACGCACATAAATCTCAAATCGTGTCGCTTGCGCATTGGGGGCAACCGCACTGACTTGTAACTGCTGCTTGCCATGTAATTTAATCGACTTCCAACTGCTTGCTTCATCTTCAACCGTCAATCCACTGGCATCAAACCAAGTGAATTTATATTGTAGGCGCAAGTCAGTACTCGATTGACTTTGAATTAAGGCTGAAGCTTTAATTAAATCAGCGATCATAATGGCTGAAATATCCACCACAGCGACCTCATTAGCAAACGATGAGTTATCAACCCTCACTTGCCCCGCAGAATCCACTGCGATGCCCGCGGTATTATGCGCGCAGGCACTCAGTAGCAATGTTGTCGCGATAAACCATAATGAAGCTAGTTTCATACAATATCCCCCTCAAAACCGATGCAATTATAGCCGTGGCTTAATAAAGATCCAAGGCATGGCTAATCTAATAAAAAATGAGCTCGTGCTGTGGCAATAAGTTGCTTTCGGTTGGTTTGCCAGCAGTTCATGCTTACATTTGCCACCCGACGACCTTGACGGGTAATTTTACATTCAGCAAAGGTATCTTGATGCAAACCTGCGCGTAAATAATCAATTGAAAAATCGACAATTTTAGGCACTTTCTTGGCTTGCATAAATACCATTAGCTGCACAATAGCGGACATTTCCATAAACCCAGCAAGCACCCCACCGTGTATAGCCGGCAAAATAGGATTACCAATATTGTCATCTTTGGCGGGCAGTCTAAACACCATCTCATCACCAAAACGGGCCACCGACATACCAATAAATTGTGAATATGGTACTTTTTCAAGTAGATAACTATAGTCGTTCAGTTCAATGGCGCGTTTCACCACATCTTGAACATCTAAACGCGCCGGTGTACTTTCGTTGGTTTGATCAATCATGGTTTAACCTCAGGTAAATTCCCCATTAACGCTTGACGAAACTCTTCACCGACCATTTCTGGACTAATGCGCATAAATGAACCCACAGCATGAGCGATAGGTTCATCAATACTGTCTTGATAAGCAATCGCACGGGTAAAAGCCACAGTGGATGAGAGCCGGTAACATTCAGCAAAGGCATAAACCGATTTATGAGGTTCAGCAGGTTTCATATAATCCACCCGTAAATCCAACGTCGGTGACAATTCTAACGATTGGTATTTTTTCAATATGGCGCACACAACTGCAGTGCCGCATGCGGTATCAATGAGTGTGGTGATCACTCCGCCGTGAATAACCCCAGTATCTGGATAACCAATAATATCTTCGCTATAAGGCAACTCAATCTGCACATGATGCTCACTGGCTTCTTGCACGGTTAATCCTAAACGACGACATTGAGCTAATTGGTTTACAAAACGCCTTGCGACTTCGGTTAACGGAAAAAAATCACTGTTAATTTTCATTATCCACAACTCAGCATTGGGCCTAATGGTTTACCACCCAAAAGATGCATATGAATATGATAAACCTCTTGGCCACCATGTTTGTTGCAATTCATGATTAACCGATAACCGTCTTGTGCAATCCCCGCTTCATCGGCAAGTTTGGATGCAACCGTTATCATCCGCCCTAATGCTTTTTCATCAGAGGCTTTAACCTCATTAGTGGTGCTGATTAAATGGTTAGGAATGATGAGAATATGGGTCGGTGCTTGCGGTGCAATATCCCGAAATGCAGTGACTAACTCATCTTGATATAAAATATCAGCTGGAATTTCACGTCGAATAATTTTGCTAAAGATGGTTTCTTCGGCCATTTGGGTGCCCTCATTAAATAACTGCATTGTTGCTATTGATAATACTATCAACTCTTTGATCTATCACTCCAGTAAAAACTAGGTTTATAGCCAATATTTTACTCAAAATGCGATTCGTTTGCTTAACGTCAGCATTTTTGGCAGCATTGTAGATTATAGCTCAATCGTTTTGATTGTGACTCACCTACTCATTCGGAATTCTTTATGCATTACCATATTCATGCGATCGATCCCAAAGCACACCTATTTGAAGTCACCCTAACGCTAACAAGCGCAAACCCATTTCAAGTTTTCTATTTACCGGCATGGTTACCTGGCAGCTACATGATCCGAGATTTTGCTAAAAATATCATTAACATCGATGCCAAAGAAAACCAACTACCGCTGAGTGTCACTCAATTAGACAAGCAAACTTGGCAATTAAACAACCAAGGTAGTGATATTAGCTTATGTTACCAAATCTACGCTTGGGATTTATCCGTTAGAACGGCTCATCTTGACACCAACCACGGTTTCTTTAATGGCAGCAGTGTGTTTTTAGCGGCAAAAGGGCTTGAGCCACAACCCCATAGCGTCACTATTACTAAGCCGGCACTCACAGAATTGGCTCATTGGACTCTGGCCACCAGCATGACCAGAACCACAGGTGATCAATTTGGCTTTGGTGATTTTAGCGCACAAAACTATGATGACTTAATCGATCATCCAGTTGAAATGGGCGAACTCACCATCGAGACCTTTTTCGCAGCAGGTGTTCCCCACGATATCGTATTAAGTGGTAAACACCGAGCCAACATGGCCCGTTTAGCCAAAGATCTTAGCGCTATTTGTGAATACGAAATCAATCTGTTTGGCACTCCAGCGCCCTTTAAACGCTATGTGTTTATGACCACTGTGTTGGATAATGGTTTTGGTGGCTTAGAACATAAAGCGTCCACTGCGCTAATGTGTTCCCGTAATGATTTGCCACAGTCATTAGATGCGCCAGTAGATAAAGGCTACCGCACTTATTTATCACTGTGCAGCCATGAATACTTCCACTCATGGAATGTAAAACGCATTAAACCAGCTGAATTTACCCCGTTTGATTTATCCCAAGAGTCTTACACTGAACAGTTATGGGCTTATGAGGGCATTACTTCATATTACGATGATTTAATCACCTTTAAGTCTCACTGTATTGATCAAGCCGGTTACCTTACCCTGCTTAGCCAAATTATGACCCGCGTATATCGAGGTCAAGGTCGTTTTAAGCAAACCTTAAAGCAATCAAGTTTTAATGCATGGACCAAGTTTTATAAACAAGATGAAAATGCCGCCAATGCCATTGTCAGCTATTACACCAAAGGCGCGCTCTTTGGGTTGTTTTTAGATTTAACCATTCGCACTGAAACTCAGGGGCGTAACAGTTTAGATGATGTAATGCGTCAACTTTGGCAACAATATGGCTTAACCGAAATTGGTACCGATCCACTCAGTCATCAACGAATTGTTGAAACCATACTGGATCGCCCATGTGATGATTTATTTGCTTATTTAAACAACACTCATGATATCCCCTTAAAAGAATTACTGGCCCAAGTTGGGGTGACCATGACGCTACGTGCAAGTGAAGGCAGTGCGGATTTAGGTGGCGGTGATGCAAAAGGCTTTAATATTGGCTTTGGCGCTAAAACAAAAGCAGAGTCATTCGGTTTAAAAGTATTAAGTGTGAACCAATACAGTCCAGCACACCAAGCGGGCTTAAGTGCGGGTGATTTATTGATTGCAGCCGATAACTTGTTAGTGACCAGTCAATTTGAGCAGCAATTGCAAAGCTTGACTATCGGCGAGCAACTCAAGCTACATTGGTTTAGGCGTGATGAACTGATGCAAGGACAACTGCCCATTTGTGCCGCCGCTTTAGACACAGTTTCACTCACGATTGAGCAACCGAATAAAACGGTACTATGGTTTAGTTAACACCGAAGGTTTAGTTAACACCGAGCATTCGGATCTAACATTGACAAAAAAAGGATATCAATTTGATATCCTTTTTTTTGTCACTATTTAGCTTTATCTTCGATAAATACATATCGCCCCATCGTATTAACTATATGGCCATGCAGCGGGAATTAGCCAACAAACTATTGCCTTGAGCATCTTCAAGCGTTTTTGCTTGATATTCTTTGACGACTTTGCCGAGATATCACACTCTTACCTCATGCATGTGAGTTTGTGCCCAAGCAATGGCTTGCCCTCGGCTAGAAACACCAATCTTACGGAACGCGCGATATAGATGAGTCTTAATAGTTGATTCACTAACAAATAGTTGATTCGCAATATCAAGATTGGTGCTACCAGACAATAACGTTTGTAATACCTCACGCTCACGAATAGTCAGTTGATCGCTTTCATCTTCATTATCCATACCCATTAATGATTGAGATAAATCTTGAGGGATCACGCTACGACCTTTGATAATTTCATTCAAACCAGCACTTACATCAGCTAAACTCGCATTGGTATAAAACACGCCTGTGGTGGTCGATGGATGAATTAAAAATGTTGCATCAACCTGTTTTGGGAAATTTATAAACACAGTACGCACACCAAAATACTCACGCTCAATAACGCGCTGTAGTTGATATGCTTGTTGAAGATCAATCGTTGCTAAATCGAAAATAACCATTGAATTGGTTTGTGTAGACAATAGTTTCGACATGTTACTTGGTTGGGCTTTAGCTAATTTAACTAGAAACTCTTGTGGCCAGCGAGAATCGAGTAAATCAATTAACAACTGTGACCGCGATACGATCATCCAATTTTCGACTTTAAACATTCCAAACACTCCAGTGGTATGAATAGCAGTGGTATATTGAAACTAAGTCCGTATCAATGTGAATGAGTCTAACAAGTGGATTACTGTATAACAATTAGCCTAAAGGGTGCTTGCGCGCCCTTAGTTAGCCTTTTGTACTACACGCCTTGAACAATAGTAACAGAGTTATCGTCGCAAATTGGGTGACATTAGCAGTGTTATCTGCAGCAGTCTGAGCCAAACGGATTAAGTCATTCCACATGATGAAAGCCTGATTGAGTGGAAATAAACTGATTATTGCTACCGAGTTTATTTAGGTTAACCAACAGTTCATCGCCAAGTTGATTTATATTGGCTTGATTATCTATTAAAGCTAACTCATCAACATCACTTATATCTTAGCTAAAGCAAAGCTATAAGGATAGGAGGATAGGCATTAAACATCTAAAGTTATAAAGTTCAAATAACAATAAGTTAAATATAGGTAACGTAGACTGATTCGAGATTAAATAGGATCGGGAGAAAGTGTATATCGAAAGTTAAAAATACATCTATTCCAACCCGTAACTCATTATTATTCCATGTAATAATCCCATGTGATAATGCCATATAATAAGAATGTTTTATTGTGCAGGATGGTTAATTAAACAAACGCACTAGCAAGCATAAAAACAACACGATTGAAATCACTTGCCAAAAACGTACAGGATTGCGGGCAATAATGGGAATAAAATCTTTTGCTGTGTGATTAACTCTGGCAGTCGTTAATTGATGAAGTAATTCACAGGTATCCCCTTGACGTAAACTCGGTTCAATATTGAGTGCTTTTTTTAATGCTAAATCGATCCACTCTGGCACCATTGGGTTTAATAGATGCACGCTAACGTATTCTAAACGTAAAAAGTCCTGTCGATTACGACACTTTTCTAATTTGCCTTTAAAAGGTAATTGCCCGGCCAACATTTCAAAGGCAATCACGGCAAGTGAAAATAAATCAGCACGGCCATCGACTTGATAGCCAAGCACCACTTCTGGAGCCGTGTAATCTGCCGTACCCAAAATAGTGTATCGGGTTAACGGACTGCTGATTTCAGCAATGCCTTTAATATAACAAGAACCAAAATCAATAATTTTTACCACTCCATTTCGGGTAATAAAAATATTGTCGGGCTTTAAATCTTGATGCAGGGTTTCACGACGATGAAATGCCCTAACCCCTAATTCGATTTGTTTAAGCAGCAGTAACACATCTTCCACAGGTGCTTTTTTATGTTGCGTTAACCACTCTGCAAGGCTCATTCCGCTTAAGAACTCAGTTAAATAATACAGTGCCGATTTAGTTTTGTGCTGCTCGACCACCTTGACCACATGGGCACTATTAATCCGTTGACCGGTCCAACTTTCTAACATAAATCGCTCTATATAAGCGGCATCGTCTATGTAATTAATCGAGGGGGTTTTCATACAAAAATTTTGACCTTGCTCATTCACCACCCGATAGACTTGGCTACGCTGTGATTGATGAATGATATGGGTCACCTGATAACCATCGAGTTTCATACCAACGCTTAAGGGGGGCGGAAATGGTTGCTGTGATAAACAGTGATACACATCATCGATAGCTTGTTTGGGTAATTGACTAACACTTAATAGCTGCGCACTTAGATTGTCTTTACTGCCTAAATCGAAAGCCTTTCTAATTAATTTTTGGCAAAACTGTTCACATGTATCATCCGTTAATTGCTGATGCTGTTGACTAAAGGTAGTTAATTTTTTATGTATCTCAAACTCAGTTAATAGATCATGAACCCCATCGGTAGTCAATAAATACAGGTCACCGACGTCGACCGATAAGGTTTTGTAATCAACATCTAATTTAACGTCCATCCCCAATGCACGGGTAAGGTATTGGCTTGATGAGTTAATATTGGTGCTATGATCATGGCTTAATTGTAGTAACTCTCCATCGCGAAAACGGTAAATCCGTGAATCACCCACATGCAGCATATGCACAGAACAAGACTTAAACACCAGCGCACTAAAGGTACACACAAAGCCGCGTCTGGCATCCCGATAATCTTGCCCGAGTCCATACAACCAACGATTCAATGCGGTTAATACTTTAGTACTAGATTTTTGCACGCTCCAGGTCTCAGGAGTGGAATAATAATCGGCTAAAAAATTACTCACACTAATAGCAGAAGCATGTGCTCCCCCCTCCGCAGTGCTAACGCCATCGCTGATCACACTCACAACGCCCTTAGTCATTAATGGCATACCTGAAGGAATACGAATACCTATCGCATCTTCATTTTGTGATTTACGGCCTTTGTCGGAAGCTTGGCCAACAACAAGCTGCAAGGTTGCGGCAAAAGGAAGCGTATCTTCTGTACGATCAAGCGCTTGTTGTAATGACTCTGAAGCCATATAACCCTCGTTTTTTTGATTAACCGCTTTACTTAAACCGCTTGAACACAAGCTATTTGAGCTTTAATGGCAGCGGGTTGCAACTACTTACTTAAGCACCACTAGCTGACACTGATTAATGTCACTTCGCCATTTTCATTCACTTCAGCAATATGACCTTTGGGTTCTTTCATAAAAAATAATGTCACAAAGCCAAATACGGCACTGACTGCAATCACGTAGAAAAACACTTGAGTAGAGACTATCGAGTACACCGTTAAGAAAAATACCGCGCCAACATTACCATAAGCCCCTGTCATGCCGGCTATTTGGCCTGTTAAACGACGTTTAATCAGCGGCACTGCAGCAAATACCGCACCTTCACCACCTTGGACAAAGAATGAACATGCCATTACAACGGTAACCGCCATTGGTAATGACCATGATGAATCAATTTGTGCCACCGATAAATAACCGATAGCCAAGCCTGCGGTGAGGATTAATAAAGTCGTTTTACGACCAAACCTGTCACTTAACCAGCCACCACCAGGACGAGACATTAAGTTCATAAAGGCATAGCTGGATGCCAACATACCGGCTTGCGCCATCCCCAGCTCAAACGTTTCGGCAAAAAATAACGGTAACATAGACACAACAGCTAACTCAGATCCAAATGTAGTGAAATACAGCACATTTAATACCGCAACTTGCTTAAATTGATACCGTTCAAACTCTGGTACCTCTATTGAATATAAGTGTTTGTTCACTTGATAGGTTTGGTAAAAATCGAACAAGAACACCACCACTAAGCCAAGGTAAATGAGATAAGTTGTCTCTTGAGTAAACATACTCACGCCAGCAGGTGATAACTTCCAACCCAACAATGCCAGCGTGGCATACATAGGCACTTTCATCAGGATCAGCAATACAAAATCACTTTTACTGGTGACTTCTAAACCGCCGCCTTTTTTGGGCTTAAAGTAGGTTGACCCTTTTGGCGTATCAGTGACATTAAAATAATACACAAACGCAAACAACAAGCTCATTAAACCGGTAACCCCAATGGCATAACGCCAGCCGTCAGGACCACCAAAAGCAAGCGCTACTGCGGGTAATGTAAAGGCTGCCGCGGCAGAACCAAAGTTACCCCAACCGCCATAAATACCTTCTGCAGTGCCGAGCTCTTTTGCTGGAAACCATTCGCTTACCATACGAATACCCACCACAAAGCCAGCACCAATAAAACCAATTAGAAAACGCGCTAAGGCGAGTTGCTCAAAAGTATCAGCTACGGCAAACATAAAACAAGGTATAGAACAAATCCCCAACAAGGCAGAATAGGTGATCCTTGGGCCATATTTATCGGTAACCATGCCGATGATGATCCGCGCCGGAATCGTTAATGCCACGTTGAGGATCAATAAGGTTTTAATCTGTGATGTCGTCAGCCCTAAACTGTCGGCAATCACGCTGACTAACGGGGCAGCGTTAAACCACACCACAAAAGTAATAAAAAAGGCCATCCAGCTTAAATGCATGATTTTCATCTTGCCGTGAAATGAAAATAGGTTAAATTTTTCAGCGCTCATATTGGACCCCTTTATGCCTGAGCCAAGACAAAAATATTGCCTTGCTCAGTTTTAATTTCAAATGATTTAACCACTAGATCATTATTTTCAATACAACGCCCCGAATCCAAACGGTAATGCTGTTTATAAAGCGGCGAAGCCACACACAGCTCACCATCAATTTCACAAATCAATCCTCTGGCTAACAAACTCACACCACTAGCAGGATCGATATTATCAAGGGCAAATAAACCGTCTTTACCTAAGTTAAAAATAGCCACTGCACGCCCGGCAACCCAAGCGGCTATTCCCGTGCCTTTTGGCATACTTGCTTCAGTGCACACATTAATCCAAATCATGCTAATTCCTCCACTTGGGCTTGTTCGACATCGTCAGTAATCTCTTTAATGGCAATCGAGCCTGCCCCCGCATCGTTAATGTTAGGGAAACGCTGTTCCCGAATACGCTGATAAGCATTGGCATCTGTTGCGGGGGCATCATTTGGGTTAACAAACTCATTAAAACGCGCCAAAAAAGCAGGTTGCTCAAGGCTGGTTTTCCACTCACATTGGTATGTGGCAGCGATATGATCCATTTGTTGTTCTAGCGCGGCATTAATCCCAAGCGCATCATCAATAACTACCGATTTTAAGTAATCTACCCCCCCTTCTAAAGCGTCCATCCAGGTTGAGGTGCGCTGTAATTTGTCTGCGGTTTTGACATAGAACATCAAAATACGGTCGATGTATTTATACAGGTCTTGGGTGGACAAATCGGTGGCAAACAAATCACCATGACGCGGACGCATGCCGCCATTGCCAGCAACATACAGATTCCATCCTTTATCGGTTGCGATTATACCGATGTCTTTGCTTTGGGCTTCTGCGCACTCACGGGTACAACCCGATACCGCAAATTTCAATTTATGCGGACTGCGCAAGCCTTTGTAACGATTTTCTAAATCGATAGCGAAACCAACCGCGTCTTGTACTCCATAACGGCACCAAGTACTGCCAACACAAGACTTAACCGTTCGCAGAGACTTGCCGTAGGCATGGCCAGTTTCAAAACCAGCATCAATGAGTTTTTGCCAAATTTCAGGTAACTGCGATAGCGTTGCACCAAACATATCAATGCGCTGGCCACCGGTTATTTTGGTATACAGATCATATTCTTGGGCGATTTGGCCCATGGCGATAAGTTTAGTCGGAGTAATTTCGCCCCCTGCAACCCGCGGCACAACAGAGTAAGTGCCGTCTTTTTGGATGTTACCTAAGTAGGCATCATTGGTGTCTTGCAGCTGCACATGACCGCGGTCTTGATTGAGCACATACTGGTTTTGTAAGCTGGCAAAGATAGATGCCGCTGCTGGCTTACAAATATCACAACCATAAGTGTGACCACTTGCTGATGGCTTGCCATGTTGTGTCATTAAAGTATCAAAATCACTGATGCCCTCGACTTGGCAAAGGTGATATAACGCTTGTCTGTCGTGATCGAAATGGGCGCAAATACCGGCATTATAATCGAACCCAGCGGCTTGTAATGTTTGATCTATAATTTTTTGCACTAACGG
Organism: Shewanella sp. CAL98-MNA-CIBAN-0140; assembly: GCF_040309905.1. Taxonomy (NCBI): domain Bacteria; kingdom Pseudomonadati; phylum Pseudomonadota; class Gammaproteobacteria; order Alteromonadales; family Shewanellaceae; genus Shewanella; species Shewanella sp. CAL98-MNA-CIBAN-0140. The sequence goes on along the minus strand of NZ_JBEOPI010000001.1, from coordinate 48,270 downwards.
CGCACAGCCGCCACAACCTGATGCAGCGCGAGTACATGACTTGATGTCAGCTATTTTATGCTTGCCTGCTGTTACAGACTCAACAATGTCGCCTTTAGTCACTTGATGACAAGAACACACAATAGAGGAGTCTTTTAAATCTGCTTCGTTTTCAGCACCGGCAAGCAATAATTCAACCGCGGAGCCTTCAATCTCATCTTGTGATAAATAAGCATCGAGCAAGCGGCTGTAATCGCTGTTATCGCCAATTAATACCGCACCTTTTAAATATTTACCGGTTTCATCTAACCATAACTTTTTATAAATTCCCGCCTGGTTATCAGATAACTCAACAAATTGTGCATTTTCAAAACCACGGCTTGCGCCAATAGCGGCCACGTCAACACCCAGCAATTTCAATTTGGTGCTCATGTCTGCGCCGGTAAATGACTGAGAAACGCTAGTTGATGTTAATGAGCCAAGATGAGCAGCCACAACCCGCGCCATTTGATAACCTGGGGCCACTAACCCAAATATTTTTTGCTGCCATAATGCACATTCTCCAATGGCATAAACATCTGGCGCAGAGGTTAAACAGTAATCGTCAATTTCAATGCCGCCACGTTCACCAATATTGATATTTGAAACCCGTGCTAATGAATCTTGTGGACGAATACCCGCTGAAAAGACAATCATGTCAGTTTCAAGATAAGACTCATCATTAAAGGTCATTCGATGTAATGCCGTTTCACCGTCGATAATCGCGGTGGTGGCTTTTGAGGTATGCACGCTCACGCCGAGTTGTTCAATTTTGCTACACAATAAATCACCGGCTTTGTCATTTAGCTGAACGGGCATCAATTGTGGCGCAAACTCAACAACGTGGGTTTTCACCCCAAGTTGTTTCATGGCATTAGCGGCTTCTAAGCCTAATAATCCGCCGCCCACAACAACCCCAACGTGACTGTTTTGGGCTGCAGCTTGGATAGCTTCAAGATCTTCAATGGTGCGATACACTAAACACTGAGCGCGATCGTTACCTTGAATAGGCGGCACAAACGGAAATGATCCGGTTGCCAGTACGAGTCGATCATAATGGTAATTGCCCCCTTGGGCACTCGTGACCGTTTTAGCGGCAATATCAACCGCGGTGATCGGGGTATTTAAGTGCAGCGAAATGCCCCAATCTTGATAGTCTTGCGCACTGGTTAACATTAACGGATCGGCGCTACCGGTCTCAAAATATTTTGATAATTGCACTCGATCATAGGCTGGACGGGGTTCTTCACCAAACACATGCACATCAAACGTTTTATTGAGCCCTAAACTACACAATTGCTCAATAAAGTGATGACCTACCATGCCATTACCGACCACCACTAACTTGGGTTTTGAGACTGCCATATCCTGCTCCTTCATGCCATGGACCGTAAAAAACAAAATGGCGCCAACTCCGCTTAAAGAGTTGGCGCCATTGCCTGTTACTATTCCGATTTTTTAAATTTTATTGTTTGAACATTAATGGTTTAAAAAACCATTATCGACTTTCGGTATCATACTGTGATGTTGCAGGCTCTATGCCAACAAACAAAAAAACCATAATCACTTGATTAATATATAATTAAAACTTAGCAGCCTTTGTGCTGAGACGATAATATGTCCGCCTTAGGGATAATCGCACCAAAATGAGGCGCACCATCATTGTTCACCGCTAAAGTATCGACTGCTAACGAAGTATTTTGCTTGCTGACAACTGCAATAATTTGTGCCGACATTTGTGCCACCGACAAGCCTTTTTGCATCGCTTGTTGTTGAATAATGTGGTGTGCTTTGGCTTCATCAAACCCTTGTTGCATTACAATCAACTTTGCTTGGCTGAGCAGTTTTATACTGCGAATTTCATCATCTAACTTTTTAAATTCGGCTAAGGTTTTACTGGCGGCATTAAAACGCGCTTGGGCTAAACTGATCACGCTGGTTAAACGGTTGACGGTCAGCATATCCGGAATAAAAGTGATGCGCCCACAATCAAGCAAATCGGTTAACGCTGCCTGTTGCCATGTTTTGGCATTGACAACGATCACCATAGGTTTACTCGTTAATGTACGCTGGACCAGCCCCTGAATTTGACTGTGTAATGTCTCGGTTAATACCAACAAGGTATCAAATGTTTGTTGATGTAATTGTTGCTCAACTTGGCTTACCGAAGTCAATACAGTGACATGCCCAAACGCCGCCAAACAAGTCTGATACTGCACCAGATCACAATCGGCCACAGGTACAGCCGCAAAGCTCTGATCGCAAAAGATTAAACTGCGCATAACCACTCCTTTTTCCGCCATTGATCTAGTGGATTATCTGTTGTACTAAAACGGTTTGCCCAACATTGTTGACTCAAACTGACTGCTTGCGCTGCTGTAATCGCCGTTGCGTTAATTGAATCTATCGTAGCTGACTGGCGGCTCAGTAATAGCAGCAACGCAGCCAAAGTAGCCTGAATACTGCTAAGCGCTTGCTCGATCATGGTGCGCGACATTAATTCCGTGAGTTTATTGGCCGAAAAAGGCTGTTGTTCGCGCCATAACAGCGCAAGAATGTCGCTAGACAATTCAGCTTGGCCCACTTTCGCACCAGAAAAACCTTCTAATAATGTGGGGATCGATAAGCTCGATACCACTATAGTGTTTGCTTGTCCGTTGACGACAGTAACCGTGGTCGACACTCTTGGATTACATTCTGTTTCGCCTTGTAAACCTTTAAAAATCGCGACACTGCCGGTATGGTATTCACCTTTTGCAAATAAGATTTCGCATATGCCTTGGTGCAGATAATCTAACCCGGGGTGAAAGTAGCTACGCAGACTGATCGCTGCATTAGTTGGGTTGATACACCGCGCTGCAGTTTGAATAAGGCTACGAAGACCCAATTCTTGATGCAACTGGCGGCACTCATCTAACACTGGTGCTAAATCACCCGCACATACATAAACAATGTTATCGGATAGCAAGGCTGCATTAGCGCTTTGTGGTGTAGTACAACAAGCAATATTGACTGCCGCTAAGCAAGATTCAACATGGCGGCGATGGGGTAAAGCTTGGCTGTCGCCATGCAACATTACACGCACACCTTGGCTTGCCAGTAGTTTAGCCACCAACAATAACCACGGTAACTGCTCACGCTTACCCGCATACACAGGCCAGTCAATATCAACCGCCAATGTCCCCCAACCAGTATCTAATGTATGACGTAGCCCTGCGACCATCCCAGCAACTTCTTCTGTGGTTTCACCACGAACGCGCATTAACATCATGGCACTCGCCATCTGTACCCGGGTGGCTTTTCCTTTAGCAAAACCTTCAAGTAATAAGCTGGCCTCAGCAAATGTTAACGTCCGCGAGCCTTTTTCGCCCTTACCCAAGGCTTTGATCAATAACCTAAAATCAAATTCATCGACTGATGTCAGGGTTAACTCACCAATTTTAGGCATATAGCACCTCGCATTCATATTCAGAATGTGGTTGTGACTCTGGCTGTGGTGAAACAAAATCAATATCGTCGAGTAAAGCACTAAGCTGTTGGCCGACACTGACCACTTCACCAATAATGATTAATGTTGGCCCAGAGTCCTTAATAGTCAACGCAGCATCAGCCATAGAGTCAACGGTTGCATAAGTCACAATTTGGTTTGGTCTACCGCCATTGGTAACAAAAGCCACCGGCAAGTTAGCGGCGCATTGGGTATCGAGTAACCCGAGTGAGATGCTTGCCGCTTGTTCTTTACCCATATAAAAAACTAAGGTGGACTGTGCTGTGAGCAATGCTTGCCACTGCGTAGGAGCATTTGCATTATCTGCATCGGTCATTTTTGTGCCGGTGATCAGGGTGACACTTCGAGCCATACCACGAAACGTCAGTGGAATACCTGTGCTAGAAGCACAACCTAACGCGGCGGTAACACCGGCAATAAACTGCGAACGGATCCCCTGCTGAGCCAAGTAAAGCGCCTCTTCTGAGCCGCGACCGAAAATATGCGGGTCTCCGCCTTTTAAGCGCACCACTTTAAACCCTTGCTGTGCCAAGCTCAGTAATAACGCATTAATATCTTCTTGATTAACACTGGGCTGGCCGCAACGTTTACCGACAAAGTGGCGCTGACAAGATGGCGTCACTAAGGTTAAAATATCGCTGCTAACAAGGCTGTCAAACACGAGTGCATCGGCTTGAGCAACAATCCGCGCCGCCTTAATGGTCATCAAATCCAATTGACCACAACCTGCGCCAACAATGGCGACTTCGCCAGCTTGCAGTTCGCTTGTAGGTAATCCATCAGTAAGACAGCCTAAAGAGTTAATTGGCTGATGACCTTTTATCATTGCATCTACGCTATTCATTAGGCAACGTCCTCTTCTACTGCATGTTGATGTTCAATTTCGGTGTACGATAATGCATCCAGCCAACTTTGCTTGGCACACTGCTTTACTTCACTGTGACAACTGCCACATTGACGCCCGCAACCTAATAATGATTGAGTGCTATCTAATGCCTGTTGAAAACTGATGTTGGCTAAACCGTCACCCATCACTTGGTCGTTAAATTGTTGATTGATTTCGTCGTTAATGCTCGCTTCGGTTACCCCTGTACAAGCACAGATTAACGGGCTATTACCGGCTTTAATTTGCTGATGTAGCAACTTCATTAACGGCTTGTCGACAGGCTTGCCAATAAACGTATTCATCTGATTTAAGCCCACATTCACTTGAGTGTGAGACAACACTTTTAATGCCTTAAGTAATCCTTTATCCATATTGCATTGGATATATAAAGGCTGGCCATCTACCGTTAAGGTCCATTTAAGTGAATAGGCTGTCGCTTGGTAGGCAAAACCGTCGTTGGTATCTGTAAAACCAATGTGATGACACACTCCGTTCTCCAGCGTTTGTGCAACTTGCCAGCATAGCCCGTGAGCAGAAGAGTCGTGTTGACCAAAAACAACACCTTGCAGCGCAAGTAGAACGGGGCTTAATATCACTGGTTGACACTTAAATCCTGGTTGCTTTGATATTGGATCAACACGGGCATCTAACGCCTGATTCACCCCTTTGGTCATAGAGAACTGCGCCGACCAATGCATCGACATCAATGCCACATTGGCTGGCATATCGTCATCGACAACGGCGCGTGCCACAGTGAAGGCTGACGATAATATGGTCGCATTGGTATCCATTGAGTGCGGGGTCAGTGCTGATTGAATTCGTACAAAACCACCTTCGGTTAAGGAGAATTTTTGCAACTGTGATGAATGTAAATGAATAACAGGCTCAGGAATGCTGGCGCGTAAACTGGCGATATGTCCGGTGCGAGTCATGGTATGCCACTGATCGCGACTACGGCAGCTGTTTAATAACAGTGTGTTGTTGGTTAACGACTGCTCTGATGGATTAACAGGCGCTGGCGCGACAAATTGCGCTTTACCACTTGCAGTGGCAAACACACCATCACTGAAAACTCGCCCGCCTCGCTGGCCTATTTGCGTAGCAGAAGCAATAGGCCATTGTGTTGGCAGTAACGCATCATATTGCCCTTTTGATAAGTCGGCTAAGCCAGTTAAATCAAATACTTTGTTAGGAAACTGCTGTTTTACTCGAGCAGACATGGCTGAAAATTCGTTGAAAACACTGGCGTTATCTTCAAAATTAAATCCGTGAAAGCCCATTTTTTTGGCCACTTGGCTCATAGCCCACCAATCAGCTTTAGCTTGACCTTTGGGGGTAATAAACCCACGCTGGCGGGTAATGGTGCGTTCACTGTTGGTCACAGTACCGCATTTTTCTGACCAACCTTGCGCTGGCAATAACACATCAGCAAGCTTGGCGGTATCTGAGTCTGGGCTAATTTCAGATACCACTACAAAGGGGCAATCGGCTAAGGCTTTGGCAATTTTTTCACTATTAGGTAGCGACACCACTGGGTTGGTACCCATAATCCAAATCGCTTTAATTTTGCCATCGGCAAGGGCATCAAACATCTCTACTGCTGCTAAGCCTTTTTGTTCGGCTACGCTGTCGGTTTGCCAGAAATCAGCTAATAGCTGACGTTCAGGTGCTGAAAATCCCATATGACAGGCTAACTGGCTCGCTAAACCACCGACTTCACGGCCGCCCATAGCATTAGGTTGTCCGGTTAACGAAAAGAAACCACTGCCTATTTGTCCAATTTGACCTAAGGCAAGATGACAGTTAATCATCGCATTGGTGGTATCTGTGCCTATAGTTGATTGATTCACTCCCTGACAAGATGCGGTAAGTACTTTTTTATGAGCCGCCACTAATTGATAAAACTCAGTAAGACGAGTAACAGATACTCCGACTTGGTTTGCGAGTTCGGCTAAATTGGCACTTAATTGTTGCGCCTCGGACACAACAGAATCAAAACCCTCGGTGTGTGCTGCAATGTAAGTGTGATCAACACAATTTTGATCGGCTAAATAACCCAGTAAGCCATGAAATAATGCTAAATCGGCACCTGGTGTAATCGCTAGATGTAAATCCGCTTGTTTAGCTGTCGCGGTTGATAGCGGGTCGATAACCACTAAACGGGCATTATTGTTTTTTTTTGCCGCTAATACTCGTTGAAAAAGCACTGGATGAGTCCAAGCAGTGTTAGCACCCACCAGCACGATGACTTCTGCTTGCTCTAGGTCATCAAAGCAACCTGGCACCACGTCTTCACCAAAAGCGCGTTGCATTGCACTCACCGCTGACGACATACATAAACGAGAGTTAGTATCGATGTTAGCCGTTTTTAAAAAACCTTTGGCGAACTTATTCGCGACATAATAATCTTCAGTGAGTAATTGCCCTGAAAGATAAAGGGCAACAGAGCCGGGGCCATGCTCAGCAATGGTTTGTGCAAAAGTATCAGCAATTAAGGTGCTCGCACTATTCCAATCAAGGGGTTTACCTGAACGATATTTTGGATAACGTAGCACATTGGGCTGATCTAAACTGTCGAGTAAGCGTTCACCTTTAGCACATAAATGACCGTAATTTGCAGGATGATTGATATCACCCACTAATGATAAATCAGCTGTATTTATATCAGTCCAATCCGCTTTGTTCGGTGACACGCTTACGCCACACCCGACACCACAATAAGCACAACTCGATTGGATCTTTGACATACATCTACCCTTTCACCTTGATTATTTCATAGTTAACTACTGCGAAAGCTGTGCCAAAAAACTAACTTACTGATTTACAATAGAAATAAAAACCGTCTAGATTGATAACCACAATATTTGTGCAACAAAAGTGCAGGCCTGCGCACTTTTGTTGCGCATCTATCTGAAAATAAAGGGATTTTAATACCTATAAAGAGGTATTTCCTTGTTGTTTCATCCCTTATAAGCAAATGATCAACTAAAGCATATTGAGGTAGGAATAGTTTTTTCTTGTCAGTTGATACAACGCAGAGGCGTAACCAATGGGAATGCCTGCAAGTCGAGTGGCAACACTGTCTATCTTTTGCTGAATAAATTCATCAGGCTTTAGCCCAAACGGGTAAACAAGCCTCCCTCATCGCCTCGCTAAGCAAAATAATGGCAAGTTATATCTATGACTTGAAATAGACTGATCCCGATCGGTTTACCCCACCCCGTATCCCGGATTGAGGTTAAGTTAGGCTTATTTATGCAGGCAGATGTAAGGTTTTAGTCAGTTATTAGGAGAATAAAAACAAAAATACCGACATAAAGTCGGTATTTTTCAGCTATCAAGATAGCTTATTTTGCAGTACGGCCATCGTCATGACATGTATCACACGTTGGTACTTCGCCTACTTTTGCGTCATGTGGTGCGTGGCAATCTGCACACATTAACATACCATCATGCGGCTTATGGTTATCATCCATTTCAGCAAGAGAACCATGACAACTTTGACATTGTTCAAATTCATATACACCATCTGATGATGGCTCTCCATCAGCGTGACAGTTTTCACAGCCACCCATTTCAACATGAAACTCAGCGAGGGTCTCATCAGCAGCAAATGATGCAGAAGACATCATCATTACCGCGAAACCGGCCGCAAACAATGTACTTAGTAATTTATTGCTCACTTTTCATTCCTCCAATTTTAGTGTGTGCCCGCATTCTTTTTATCTGACGCGGATCATCACACTGCAGTACGACACTTTACTTAAGGGTTTACTCAACAACTTTGTTTATAAACAATTCATTAAAACAATTCATAAAACAATCGAAAATTAACTGATAATATAAACGTAGCTAATCAATCTACTTTAAGCAAAATTAATTTAGATTAGGTAATAATAGCAGCGTTAACATTTTGAATATGTGCGCCACATCATGTAACGCAATGGTTTTTAGTCAACAAACCGACTTGCTACCAATAATAGCTAATGTAGTCATGGTTAATTTAAGTTGAATTGTCGCCAATAAAAAGCCCCGACTAATGTTGAGGCTATCTTTGAGCTATCGCATTTATAACAATGATTTGTTGATATTAACTGCGAGATTTTTCTAAACGAGCGAGTAAACTAGAAGTATCCCAACGGTTGCCTTTCATCGCCTGAACTTCAGAATAAAACTGATCAACTAATGCCGCGACAGGTAAATGGCTACCATTTCGGCGAGCTTCATCGAGGGCAATGCCTAAGTCTTTTCGCATCCAATCGATAGCAAAGCCGAAATCATATTGACCTTGCCACATAGTCTGATAACGATTCTCCATCTGCCAACTTTGTGCAGCACCTTTACTGATGACCTCAATGACTTTTAAGCCATCTAAACCCGCACTCTTTGCAAAATGAAGTCCTTCAGCTAAGCCTTGAACCACACCCGCAATACAAATTTGATTGACCATTTTAGTCAACTGACCCGAACCTGCAGGTCCAAGCAATTCAGCACAGCGACTATATGCATCAATAACGGGTTTAACCGTATCAAAATCAGCCTGTTCACCGCCCATCATCACGGTTAACACACCATTTTCAGCACCCGCTTGGCCACCTGAAACAGGCGCATCTAAAAAGCCAATATTTTGTGGGGTCAATTGGGCGGCAATGTCGCGCGCGACATCGGCTGAAGCTGTGGTATGGTCGACCAAAATAGCACCTGCATGCATACCGTGAATGGCGCCTTGATCACCCAATACCACTTGACGTAAATCATCATCATTACCCACACAGGTAAACACAATGTCTTGTCCTTTAGCCGCGGCTTTTGGTGTATCCGCGCGTCGACCGCCATACTGCTCAACCCATTGTTGAGCTTTACTGGCCGTTCGGTTATACACGGTCAAATCGTGACCCTGTTTAACTAAATGTCCCGCCATAGGATACCCCATAACGCCTAACCCAATAAATGCTACCTTGGCCATGATTTGTCCCTTTTATTTATGCTACTGAAGGTTTAACGTGAGCTTCCATTTCGGCGCCAATACGCTTACGCATGTCCATTAAACGTAATGCTGTATCACGTAAATGAATATCGTCGGCTGTCGTTGGGATCCATTCAGGTACCGAGGTGGGTTTGCCTTCATCATCAACCGCCACCATAATCACAATACAATGGGTCGTGAGATAACGCTCTGAATCTTTAGGATCGCCAGCCTTAACATCAATTGCGACATGCATAGATGTGCTGCCGGTATAAATCACTTTACCCGTCACCTCAACAATATGGCCAACGTGAATGGGTTTAACAAAACGAATACCCCCTGCATAGACGGTAATACAATACTTACCACTCCAACCTGCAGCGGTAGCGTAAGCCGCTAAATCGATCCATTTCATTACGGCGCCGCCGTGTACTTTACCGCCGAAATTGACATCTGCGGGCTCAGCCAAAAAACGTAACGTGAGCTTTCTATCTATACCGGCCATAAAGCCTCCAAGTCATCGCAGGATGTATCGGAACTTAACGATACACTTTGTCTTAATCCAAAAAAAGCTTAAACATACAAAAAAAGCGCCATCGGCGCTTTTTATCTATGTCACTATCATTAATTGATTTTTTTAAACAATAATGAACCGTTGGTGCCACCAAAACCAAATGAATTACATAATGCGTAATCAAATTGATGACGACGAGAAGTGTGTGCGACAAAATCTAAATCACAACCTTCATCAGGATTGTCTAAATTAATAGTAGGAGGAACATGCTGATCACGTAATGCCAACAAAGTAATGATTGCTTCAACAGCACCTGCAGCACCGAGTAAATGACCGGTCATTGATTTGGTCGAGCTCACCAATACATCATAGGCATGTGGCCCAAACACAGATTTCACCGCAGCCACTTCGGCTTTATCACCTGCATTCGTTGATGTGCCATGGGCATTGATATAGCCCACTAGTTCTTTTTCAATTTGTGCATCGTTAATGGCATTGACCATAGCCGCCGCAGCACCAGCGCCGTCACTCGGTGGTGATGTCATGTGGAATGCATCACCACTCATGCCAAAACCAACCAGCTCGCCGTAAATTTTAGCGCCACGTGCTTTAGCTCGCTCGTACTCTTCCATCACAATGACACCTGCACCGTCGCCAATAACAAAACCATCACGGTCTTTGTCCCATGGGCGACTTGCTGCTGTTGGGTCGTCATTACGAGTAGATAATGCTTTAGCTGAACTAAAACCAGCAACCCCTAATGGGCTAGTGACATCTTCAGCACCACCGGCGACCATAACATCAGCATCACCATAAGCAATAGTCCGAGCGGCAAAACCAATGTTATGCACACCGGTAGTACAAGCCGTGGTAACCGCAAAATTGGGCCCTGTCATACCGTACATAATTGACAAGTGGCCGGCGATCATATTAATAATGGTGCTCGGCACAAAAAAAGGCGACACCTTACGTGGTCCGCCATTGAGTAATGCCGAATGGCCTTGCTCGATTAACCACATGCCGCCCATACCGGCACCAATAGCAACACCCACACGAGCAGGATTTTCTTGGCTCATATCTAGGCCAGAGTCTTTTACTGCTTGAATACCTGCAGCCATGCCATATTGGATAAATAAATCCATTTTACGGGCATCTTTTTTCGTTAAATATTGTTCGACGTCAAAATCTTTTACTGAGCCACTGAAACGAGTATTAAAACCACTGGCATCAAATTTGGTAATGGGAGCAATACCACTCTTACCAGCCAGTAAGGCATTCCAACAAGACTCGACATCATTACCTACTGGAGTCACGAGGCCAAGACCTGTGATGACGACACGACGTTTAGACATGATATTCACCTTTAAATAAAATCTGCCACGATGCCATTATTGCGATATAGCTAAAGAAGTATAAGGAAGGATGTTCTAATGCAATTAAATGGAACGAGCGTTTACAAATGCTTTAAACAAAAACAGGCGGCATAAATGCCGCCTGTTTTTGTGAATTCTTGATTACTGATTCTTAGAAACGTAATCGATCGCTGCTTGAACAGTAGTGATCTTTTCAGCTTCTTCGTCAGGGATCTCGGTGTCAAACTCTTCTTCTAGAGCCATAACCAATTCAACAGTGTCTAGAGAATCTGCGCCTAAATCGTCTACAAAAGAAGCAGCTGATTTAACGTCTTCTTCTTTAACGCCAAGTTGCTCGATGATGATTTTCTTTACACGTTCTTCGATGTTGCTCATTAGTTTTCTTTCCTATTCAAATTACGCACTTGCGTAAGATTGCGAGTAGTTTATTCGAATTAGATAACAATGCAAGCTTAGATTTTGTGGTCTAACCACAAAAAATAACATTGAATTGTCACTAACACTGACTCAAATGAAGGTAGTTGCCTACCTATCGCTCTTAAACCATGTACATGCCGCCATTCACATGCAATGTTTCGCCTGTGATATAAGCGGCTGAATCCGAGGCCAAAAACAATACTGCATTGGCAATTTCTTGTGCTTGCCCTAATCGTTCCATCGGAACTTGCGACATGATAGCTTGTTGCTGCTCTACTGTCAGCTCATCTGTCATATCTGTCTGAATAAATCCAGGTGCAACAGCATTCACTGTTATTTGACGAGATGCAACCTCTCTTGCAAGAGATTTTGTAAATCCAATCAAACCCGCTTTGGCAGCCGAGTAATTTACTTGGCCTGCATTGCCCATTGTACCCACAACAGAACCGATGCTGATAATACGTCCGAAACGCTTTTTCATCATAGATCGCATTACTGGTTTAGACAATTTAAATAGTGATGTCAAATTAGTGTCAATAATATCTTGCCATTCATCATCTTTCATCCGCATCAATAAATTATCACGGGTAATACCTGCGTTGTTGATGAGAATATCAACTTCACCGGTTTTTTCTTTGATCTGGCTATATAAATCAGCCACTGACTGAGTATCAGTGACATTTAACACCATCCCAAAGCCTTTGTCACCCAAGTATGCTTGGATCGCCGCAGCGCCTTTTTCACTGGTTGCCGTTCCGATAACCATCGCGCCGGCTTGTACTAACGATTCAGCAATCGCTCGGCCAATGCCACGACTGGCCCCCGTCACCAAGGCAACTTTGCCGTCTAAATTAATGCTAAAGCTCATATCAACTCCTTTATTCGACTAATGCTGCAAATGAAGCAACATCATTGACCGCTTGAGCGGATATCGATTTATTAATTCTTTTTGTTAAACCGGTTAATACTTTCCCTGGTCCACACTCTATTAATTTTGTAACACCTTGTGTCGCCATAAATTCAACCGACTCACGCCAACGCACTGGACAATACAATTGACGCACTAAAGCATCTTTAATGGCCTGGGCATTTGTCGGCATTGCCACATCAACATTGTTAACAACATTAATTATAGGCTCAGAGAATGTCACTTCCATTAAGGCTTTGGCTAATTCATCAGCTGCTGGCTTCATCAACGCACAATGTGATGGCACACTCACTGGCAATGCCACTGTCATTTTAGCACCAGCAGCTTTACATGCAGCAGCAGCGCGTTCAACCGCAGCTTTTTCACCCGCGATAACCACTTGACCGGGACTATTGTAGTTAACAGGGCTCACCACACCGCCTTCAGCAGACTCTGCACACACTTTGGCAATAGCATCATCATCAAGGCCAATAATGGCATACATCGCGCCAGACCCAGCAGGAACGGCTTGTTGCATTAATTTACCACGAAGCTCAACTAATTTAACTGCATCAGTAAATTCAATCACACCACCGCACACTAACGCAGAGTATTCACCAAGACTGTGGCCTGCAAGTAATGAGGGCATGGGCTTGTTCGATGCCTGATATGCGCGCCAGATAGCCACGCTTGCCGTGAGCAATGCAGGCTGGGTTTTATCTGTTTCATTTAAGGTTTCAGCTGGGCCATTGGCAACAAGATCCCATAAATCATAACCTAACGCATCACTTGCTTGGGCAAAGGTTTGCCCAATAATGACATGATTTTGAGCCAATTCAGCTAACATTCCTACGGCCTGTGAACCTTGGCCAGGAAATACAAAAGCAACATTTTCCATCAACGGTTACCTGTATAAAAAATAAATTTCAAAATTAAAAACGGATTAGTGCACTGCCCCAAGCAAAACCACCCCCAAATGCTTCGAGTAGTAATAAATGTCCACGCTGGATTCGGCCATCTCTAACGGCTTCGTCAAGCGCTATCGGTACTGATGCCGCAGAGGTATTGCCGTGTTTAGCTAATGTGAGAATGACTTTGTCTAAACTCATGTTAAGTTTCTTTGCTGTTGCCTTGATAATGCGGAAATTAGCTTGATGTGGCACTAACCAGTCAATTTCTGATTTATCGACATTATTAAGGAGCAAGGTTTCGGTGACCACATTAGACAACTGAGTTACCGCCACTTTAAACACATCGTTACCTTTCATCGTCATAAAACCGACAGCTTCAGAACTTTCATTCGCTCGAGGTGGGAAAGAACATTTTAATAAGTCCCCCTGGCTCCCATCAGCATAAATATGTGTCGCAATGATACCGGGAGTATCACTGGCACCAATAATCGCAGCGCCCGCACCATCACCAAACAAAATCACAGTGGAGCGGTCAGAAGGATCACACATTCGCGACAACACATCGGAACCAATAACCAGTACTTTTTTAGCGGCACCGGTTTTAACAAATTGATTTGCAACCGATAAAGCATAAATAAAACCAGAACACGCGGCAGCAATATCAAAGGCAGGGATATTTTTGACGCCTAATGAGGCTTGAATTTCGCATGCCGCAGCAGGAAATGCGTTTGAGGCACTTGTGGTTCCACAAACAATCATATCAAGATCACTTGCTTCGAGCCCCGCCATTTCAAGCGCTTTTAATGCCGCTTGATAACCCATTGTTGAAACCGATTCGTCTGTTGCAGCAATACGCCGCTCAGAAATACCGGTTCGATCAACAATCCATTGGTCAGTGGTTTCAACCATTTTTTCGAGATCTTGATTGCTACGAACTTGCACAGGTAGATAGCTACCTGTTCCGAGAATTTTTGTTTGCATATATGAGATCAGCTATTGATGTCTAAAAGAATCGACTCCAAACGATCTTTAATCATTTCAGGAAGACGACGTTTTGCTTCTGTTGCTGCTAAATTTAATGCTTGTAAAAATGCAGCTTCATCCGCGTTACCATGACTCTTTACTACTATTCCGCGCAATCCTATCAGACTTGCACCGTTATAGTGGTCGGGGTTCATCTTACTGAGAACAGCTTGTATACGAGGAGCGATGAGTTTGGAGAGTAAACGAACAAAAAAACCGTCATTTAAGCCGCGTTTTAATTGGTGTACTAACAGTTTTGCAATGCCTTCTGAAGTCTTTAAGGTAATATTGCCGACAAATCCGTCGCAAACAATCACATCCACATTACCTGTGTAAATTTCATCGCCTTCTACAAAGCCAATATAATTAATTTGCTCGGTATGTTGTAAAATTTGACCGGCCTGTTGAACTTGGTCGTTACCCTTAATCGCTTCAATGCCAACATTAAGCAAAGCGACTTTGGGACGGGATTTCTTATGGACAGCTTCACATAATACAGACCCCATAATAGCAAACTGGAATAAGGTATCTGAGTCACAAGATACATTAGCCCCTAAATCCAATAAATAAACCGGTTTTCCGGTCATTGCAGGTAAGCAAGACACAAGTGCAGGTCGATCAATACCCGGTAAGGTTTTTAATAACACCTTAGCCATCGCCATTAATGCGCCCGTGTTACCGGCACTAACGCAAGCAGCGGCTTTGCCGTCGCGCACGAGCTCAAGGGCAATTCTCATAGAACTGTTTTTACGTGAACGCAAAGCATGAATGGGCTTATCGCACATTGTCACGACTTCAGTGGTATGGATTATTTCAATACGGGATAGATCTGTTGAGTGAGCTTGAGGTAGATATTTTTCTATTTCGGTTTGATTGCCAACCAAAATAATATTTAAAGATGTGTGAAATTTCAATGCCTGCAAGGCTGCAGGCACTGTCACGTGGGGGCCGTGATCGCCCCCCATCGCATCTAACGCAAGCGTCAGATTTATCATTAGATTAGCAACAAATTACTTGTTGATAACCTTTACACCGCGGTAAAAACCATCAGCAGTCACGTTGTGACGTAGATGTAATTCACCGCTGGTTGCGTCTACTGATAATTGAGCTGTGCTCAATGAATCATGTGAACGACGCATACCACGCTTTGAACGTGATTTTTTATTCTTTTGTACAGCCATTGGACCTGTCTCCTACGATTACTTGCTCTTCAGTTTTTCTAACACTGCAAATGGATTTGCACGCTCCTCATGAGCGGGTTCGATCTCGCCTACAACTACATCTTTCGATCCAGACTTACAATTATTATCATCGTGCATCGGGATGATAGGCATAGCGACTATCAATTCATCTTCAATCAATTGATGCAGACGTAATTCACCAATCTCATTACACTCAATTGGGTCATACGCATCCGGGAGCTCATCGATTTCTGCCTCAGTCTTACAAGGACTAAAACAAAAGTCGACCGTAACCTCAGTAGTAACTTGTGTCATACAACGTTGACATAGCAGAGTGAGCTCCGTCACAGCCTTCCCGCGAAGGTAGACTATCCCCTGTATATCGACGCCACATTCCAACGACACAACTACGTCGGAACAGTCGCCGGTACATAACTCGCTTAATCGCTTTAGTTGCTTACCTAAAATGGTACCTTCATAACGAAGGCCGCTAGAGGCTGCGCGTATAGGATCAATTGAAACCGGTATCTTTACTGTTTGCATAAGGCGCGCATATTATAGTTTGAAAACGCTGGAGTCAAAGAAAATTTCCGTAAAAATACGGTAATCTCACCTAACAATGAACTTTAGGTACTCTTTAATCCGGCATTAGGTTTGAAAGTTGGCAAATTTTACCGAACCCAACTCCATCACACAAGCATTACTCGATAAAAATGATCCATTTGCCTAGATGAATACAGTAAACTGACAAATATTCTGTTATTAGCCTAAAAATAATGAAGAAAAGCCAATGAAATTCAACCTAGTACTTGCATCAACCTCACCTTTTCGTCAGCAATTATTACAAACATTAATGCTGCCTTTTAACTGCGTTAACCCTGATGTTGATGAAACTGCTGCAAAAGATGAAACAGCATTAGCATTAGTCAAACGGTTAGCTGAACAAAAAGCATTAGCCGGAGCGAACTTAATTGATCAAACATCCGTGCCACAATTAATTATTGGCTCAGATCAAGTCGCGATGATTAATGGTCAGATTATCGGTAAGCCAAATAACATCGAAAATGCTATTGCTCAATTAAGCGCGGCTTCTGGTCAAGCAATCACTTTTTA
The DNA here is from genome assembly GCF_040309905.1 of Shewanella sp. CAL98-MNA-CIBAN-0140. Lineage (NCBI taxonomy): Bacteria > Pseudomonadati > Pseudomonadota > Gammaproteobacteria > Alteromonadales > Shewanellaceae > Shewanella > Shewanella sp. CAL98-MNA-CIBAN-0140. The sequence goes on along the minus strand of NZ_JBEOPI010000001.1, from coordinate 31,453 downwards.
TACCGGTCTAGCTGTATTTAATTGTGATAATCAACGCATGTTGTCGTGTGTTGAACCTTTTACAGTGCACTTTAAATCGTTAACAGAAGCGCAAATTCGCTACTACATCGACAAAGAACAACCATTATATTGCGCAGGTAGTTTTAAAGTAGAGGGGTTGGGAATCGCACTCTTTAGCCGCTTAGAAGGTGATGATCCTAATACTTTAATTGGTCTGCCATTAATTAGGCTTATCGATTTACTGGCACAGCATGGTGTTGATGTACTAAGCCAAGCCCCTCAATGATCAATCAAATAATATTGGTCTAAAATATTGACCGGCATTATTTAACATTTCTGTGCATAAGGATGGATGATTGGGTAAGTGATTAACAAAATGACAGGGCATAAACGCAGAGGTAATTAAAAATTATTTAAGTTAATGAAATACAGCGTCGGCAACACTTATGTGCGACGCTGCTGCATTTCAATTATCAATCATCATAAACACAAGATAGTTAAAGATAATCACGTATCGCAAGTGGCTTATCGACAATCGCACGCGGATTTAGCGCTTGCAATTTTGATTGATTATGGGCGCCATAACTCACACCAATACTCGCCATACCAGCATTTTTGGCCATGGTTAAGTCATGGATTGAATCGCCAATCATAATGGCTCTATCTGCGGCAACATCAAAATGAGTCAATAACGAAAACAACATCTCAGGATGCGGTTTGCTTTCAGCGTCATCGGCACAGCGCGTCGCATGAAAGTACTGGCCTAAGCCTGTACGTGCCAATACGTTATCAAGACCCTCTCGCCCTTTACCCGTCGCTACCGCTAATTGATAACCGCCAGCATGTAAACTGCGAATAAGTGATTCAACGCCCTCAAATAAAGGCGTAGGGTGCACATTGGCAACATGATGACGACGATAACAATCAATAATTTGCTCATGGTTTTGATGATCGGCAAATAAAATCGGCATAATTTTAGGTAAAGATAAGCCTATGACATCTCTTATTTGCTGTTCAGACGGGATAGGCAAAATGAGTTCTTGTGCTACATTTTGCATGCAAGACACTATTTTACCAATCGTGTCCATTAGCGTGCCATCCCAATCAAAAATGACCAGTTCATAAGCTTTATGTTGAATATTCAATACCATTCCTTACTTCATTTTCACACCGCTGTGGATGTTATATTCTTTTTAATTTTTCAAGTGTGCTAAGTAACACTGGGTCTAAAGGCGCCTTAACTTGCGTGACTTCATTATTCTCAGGATGAGTAAACTTAAGCTCAGCCGCATGTAAAAACAGACGATCTAAGCCTAATGCGCGCATGCTGTCGTCAAATTGTTGCTCGCTGTATTTATCATCACAGGCAATAGAATGACCCGCATATTGACAATGTACCCTAATCTGATGAGTACGCCCAGTCACAGGACTGGCTTTGACCAAGGTACACCCTTGGTATCGCTGCATGATTTTGAAACGCGTTTCCGACTCTTTACCTTCTTTATTAACTCGAACAATACGCTCGCCAGACTTTAAGGTGATTTTTAACAACGGCGCTTTGACCGATTTATCACTTGCTTGCCATTGGCCACGCACCAAGGCTAAATAATCTTTCTGCATGGTTTTACTGCGTAACTGTTCATGCAAATGCTTTAATGCACTGCGTTTTTTAGCAACAAGCAAGACGCCAGAAGTATCTTTATCTAAACGATGCACCAACTCTAAATACTTTTGTTGTGGACGAAGTGAGCGTAAGCCCTCAATCACACCATAATCAACACCACTACCACCATGTACCGCAATGCCGGCAGGCTTATTTAATACAATTAAATGATTATCTTCGTGGATAATGCGATCTTCGAGCTGTGACACTCGAGATAAATTAGGCGAAGGTGCTTTGCGATTATCTTTTTCTGCAACTCGAACCGGCGGTATGCGAACGATGTCATCGATTTGCAATTTGTATTCTGGCTTGATGCGTTTTTTATTCACCCGCACTTCCCCTTTACGCACGATCCTATAAATCATGCTTTTGGGAACACCTTTTAATTTAGTTAGCAAAAAATTATCGATTCGTTGTTCAAAATTATCTTCGTCGATAGTCACGTATTCAACTTGGGGGGTGGTTTCAGTATTCATGATGCGCCATATAGTGGGAACCCCAATAGTGTACCTTATCTGGTAAATGCTTGGCTATTGCCACATCGGACTTGAAATAAATACACGAAAGAATATTGGCTTTTGATTGCTGAAAATAACGATTGTTGCTATATTTGCCCACAGGTTGAGAGTAAACAGTGGATAAAGTGTTCACAACTTTCACCAAATGCGAAACACTAACAGTTAAAAAAATGAACTTAACCGGTAGCAACTCATTGATTTGCAAATTGTATTTACTAAAAAAACGGCAAAACCCGTTTGTACAATTAAACCGTAAGTAATCAATAAATATTTTAATTTAACTGTGGTAAATCGCCCCAAATTCGAACAACATTTTAGCTTGTTATCAAACAAACCGATTCGACTTGGGCATTAACGGATTAAAATACCATAATTTATGGGGTTGGTTGTAACTCAACCAATTCCTTGTTTTTGTAAACATTAGAAAATAAGCCATAAATAGGATGCGACACGCAGAGACTGCGTTTTACAGTAATGAGCACCTAAATTGCCTGGATCTAACCGTGAGGTTATACCGATTAATTCAGGCCCGTAATGCAGAAAAATCGTCTTGTTTGATGACCTCATTTAGAAGAATCACGTCATCATGAAACGTATGTTAATTAATGCAACTCAATCAGAAGAGTTGCGCGTAGCCCTAGTTGATGGGCAAGAACTGTATGATTTAGACATTGAAAGTCCTGGTCACGAACAGAAAAAATCAAATATCTATAAAGGTAAAATCACCCGCGTAGAACCCTCTCTTGAAGCAGCCTTTGTTGACTACGGCGCAGATCGGCACGGCTTTTTACCCCTGAAAGAAATTGGTCGCGAATATTTCCCTAAAGGTTATTCATTCCAAGGTCGTCCTAACATCAAAGAAGTGGTGCATGAAGGCCAAGAAGTCATCGTTCAAATCGACAAAGAAGAACGTGGCAATAAAGGTGCTGCACTGACGACGTTTATCAGTCTTGCTGGTTCTTATTTGGTGTTAATGCCAAACAACCCTCGTGCTGGCGGTATTTCACGACGTATTGAAGGTGATGAGCGTACCGAGCTTAAAGAGGCGATGTCGGAACTTGAAGTGCCTAACGGTATGGGGTTAATCGTCCGTACTGCTGGAGTAGGCAAAGAGTCCACAGAGTTAAAGTGGGACTTAAAAGTACTTCAACATCACTGGGATGCGATTCAAGAAGCCGCTCAAAGTAAAACGGCTCCATTCTTAATTCACCAAGAAAGTAATGTGATTGTTCGTGCAATTCGCGATTATTTACGTCGCGATGTAGGCGAAATTCTTATCGACCACCCGCGCATTTTCGAAGAAGCTAAACTGCATATTGGTTTGGTTCGCCCAGATTTTGTTGAACGCGTGAAACAATACGATTCTGAAGTGCCACTATTTACTCACTTCCAAATCGAATCTCAAATTGAATCAGCTTTCCAACGTGAGGTGCGCTTGCCTTCTGGTGGCTCAATTGTTATCGACCCAACTGAAGCATTAACTTCTATCGATATTAACTCTGCCCGCGCAACAAAAGGCGGCGATATCGAAGAAACAGCTTTAAACACCAACCTAGAAGCAGCAGATGAAATTGCACGTCAATTACGTCTTCGTGACTTAGGTGGTTTGGTGGTTATCGACTTTATCGATATGACACCAGTACGCCATCAGCGTGAAGTTGAAAACCGTTTACGTGATGCCGTACACCATGACCGAGCCCGCGTGCAGTTAGGCCGTATTTCACGATTTGGTTTGATGGAAATGTCACGCCAACGTTTGCGCCCTTCACTTGAAGAGTCCGCAGCACATATATGCCCACGTTGTCATGGCCAAGGCACTATTCGCAGTACCGAATCTTTAGCACTGTCTATTTTGCGTTTAATGGAAGAAGAAGCCATTAAAGAAAACACCACACAAATCGAAGCCATTGTGCCTGTTGATGTGGCGGCATTCTTATTAAATGAAAAACGTAAAACGATCCGTATTACTGAAGAGCGCCACCAAGTTGAAGTGTACATTATCCCTGATGCACACATGCAGACTCCGGATTACCGAATGGTTCGTCGCAAAAGTGATGATGAAGTCATTGAGTCAAGCTACAAGCGTGTTGAGCAACCTGCCGCAAATCTGTATGAGCCTCGTAAACTTGAGCGCGCAGCGTCTCCAGAGCCTGCATTAAAAGGCTTCACCGCCCCTCAAAAAGCAGCAGAAGACACCGCAAAACCGGCTGTAAAAGTAACACCTGTAAATACCGCCCCTGTGGCTGCAGCACCTAGTCAGCCAGGATTATTCGCTCGGATGGCCTCAGCGGTTAGTGCCTTGTTTTCTGCTAATGAAGCTGAGGTCAAAGGCACCAAAGCGGTACCGCAAACCAAAGAAAATGCGCCGACGAGTAACCGTCGTAACACTCGTCGTAATGACACACGTAACGACAGTACTAACCGTAATGACAAGCGTAATGACAGTCGTAATGATAGCCGCCGTCAGCGCAATGACAGCGACAAATCAAAAGAAGGCACAGAGGCTCGTCCTCAAAATAAGCGTAATGAACGTAATAGCAGAAACACAGGTCAAGACGACAACGCAAAAAACAAGCCGAGAAATGAAAAAGTTGACAAGCCATTACAAGTCAATGAAACCAAAGTAACAGAATCAAAAGCAACAGAAACTAAAGCAACAGACAGTAAAGTCACTACAGAAAAGTCTCCAAAGCAAGAAGCTGCTCGTGAACGTCGCCAGCGTCGTAACTTACGTCGTAAAGTGCGTATTGAAAGCGAACAGAATGAAGCATTATCAGCAACCGATGTTAATGAATCAAGTGACCAATCAGTCGATGTAGTAACATCTGAAGCTATAGCCGTAGAGTCAAAAGTATCTGAGGATAAAACATCAGAAACGAGACCGCCGCGTAGTCGTCGTCAACCTCGTAAAGAGAAAACTGAACAAACGACTGAAACACCAGCAGAGAGCGTTATCACTCAAGCGACTGAAGTAACAAACGTTACGACTACTGAGCCAGTTAACACCGACACGACTGATGTCGCTGAAGGTAAAGCGGAAGCAATTGAAGCCGACGTTAACACTAACAGTGAAACTGTCGTTGCTAACGCTGATGTTGCCAATGAAACGGATGAGTCAAGCACTGACACTGAAGATACCGCATCAGAAAATGAAACCGATGACACCAAAGCTGAAGGTCGTGAAGGTCAACGTCGAAGCCGTCGCAGTCCTCGTCATCTACGTGCTGCTGGTCAACGTCGTCGTCGTGATGATGAATCCGGTTCAACGCAGCAAGCCGTTTTCACTCCTAATGATGAGCTAGAGAAGCAATTAGACGCTGAGCTAAGCAGAAATCAAACCCAGGATAATGCCCCTGTTACTGAGGCTGTTGTTGAAACAGTTAGTACGGCTGTGGAAATGGTGAAGACTGACGCTAACAAGGCTGAAGTGACCAAGGCTGATGTCGAGCCAACGATTGTTGTTGCTGACAAGCCAGAGGCTAAAGAGGAAGCACCTCAAACACCTCCGGTAGTAAAAGCTCCTGAAGTAGCCGAAGATAAAGCGGCCGTTGAAGTTGCTAAAACGCCTGTTGCTGTTCCAGCTGTACAAGCGCCAGTCGCCGATACTGCAGAAACAGAGAAAACAACTGCAGTGAGCAGCAAACAAGATAAAGCGGTTGCAGCCAATGCATCAGCCCCGACGGCTAAGCCTGCGGCTATTGTCCGTCAAGCTAAGCCGGCAGCGGCAAAAGAAGTTGCGCCAGCAATCGTTTCTGCTGATGTCGCCACAGCAGCAAAAGCACCGGTGAAAACAAGTCGCTTTGGTTCTATGGTGTCATCTGACACGACTAAACCTACCGTAGATGTCCGTGAACAGAAGGCCGTACCTCAAGGACGTACTTATCAAGCACAAGCAACTGAAACCAATGCTCCGAAAGTAGCAATGAATAACAGTGCATCAGCTGATATGACTCGCCCTGGAGAGTAACGCTAAATAGGGCTAACTAAGCCCTATTGTTGATTAAGCCATGCTAAGCATGGCTTTTTTATTGAAAAAATTGTCTCGACCTAAAAGTGTAAACACATTTCCGGACATAACTGTAATACAAAAAAAGGGCCATTGAATAATCAATGCCCCCTTTTTTTATCTGTTTATCCCGTTCTTTCAGCACAACAAACCCATTGGTTTATACTTTACGTTTATCAGCAAATTTACTCATGACTTTATCAAATTTAGGCTTAACGACTAACTGACAGTAAGGCTGTTGCCCATTTTTAGCAAAGTAGTCATCGTGATAGCTTTCAGCGGGGTAAAACGTGTCGAACGCACTGATTTCGGTCACTATCGGCCTAGACCAAACTTGTTGTTCCGTTAACCGATTAATAAATCGGTTGGCGGCATCTATTTGAGCACTGTTATGAGTAAAAATTACCGACCGATACTGTGGGCCTTTATCATTACCCTGTTGGTTAAGTGTGGTGGGGTCGTGGCTTTCAAATAACACGCTAAGCAGTGTTTCATATTGAATAACGGCCGAATCGAACTCAATATGAATGACTTCTGCATGTGCTGTTTTACCAGAACACACCGCATCATAATTGGCATCTTTAGCATCACCGCCACAATAACCTGAAGTCGCACTTTGCACGCCATTAAGCTGAGCAAAAATGGCTTCAACACACCAAAAGCAACCCGCGCCAAAAGTCGCTTTTTCGTAAGAAGGCGTTGCCAAACTTGATTGAGTTAACTCATCAGAGGATTTAAAAATCATCGACACAGAATTCACACAATGACGAATATTGTTATCCGTTAGGTGTTCACCTTCAAATACATGGCCTAAATGGCCACCACATTGGGCACAGGTAATTTCGGTTCGATGACCATCAGCATCGAGTGTATGCTTTACGGCTCCCTCAATCTCATCATCAAATGCGGGCCAGCCACAATGTGCATTAAATTTATATTCACTATTATAAAGTGGTGCATCGCATTTTTTACACAAATACACACCTTGAGCATCATGATCGACAAATTCGCCACTAAAGGGACGTTCAGTGCCCTTTTGCTCGATAACGTACTGTTCAAATTCGGTTAGTTTATTCATTGTCTGCTCTCATTGAGTTTACTTGTCGCTTAAATAAAGAATACGTGAAATCCGCGGCATCAGTTCAATCAAATAATATGATGACACGCAAATAATTGCGACAAAGTGTGACTAAGGTTACCATTAGCGGTGGGTCAACACACTAATAAGAAATACAAAATGAAACTAAATACAATTGATTACCTAGCACCTGATAGTGCTGAGCGTTTTGTTGAATCGCTTCAACAAACAGGCTTTGGTGTATTATCTAACCACCCTATTCAAAAGCAACTTGTCGAAGATATTTATCAAGAATGGTACAACTTTTTTCAGTCTGAACAAAAACATGACTTTTTGTTTACACCAGAAACACACGATGGATTCTTTCCCGCATCGATTTCTGAAACCGCCAAAGGCAACAACGTAAAAGATATCAAAGAATATTATCATGTCTATCCTAGGGGACGTATTCCTGAGTCGTTAAAAGCAAATATTCTTGCCTACTACGAACACGCAAATACATTAGCAACTGAACTACTGAGTTGGATTGAACAATATACCCCAGCTGAAGTCGCCGCTAAATATAGCATTCCATTGCCCGACATGATCGCAAAGAGCCAACAAACATTGTTGCGTATTCTGCATTATCCTCCGATGAAAGGAGATGAGGAAATGGGCGCAATTAGAGCGGCTGCACATGAAGACATAAATTTGATCACTCTGTTGCCAGCTGCCAATGAACCAGGCTTACAAGTTCTCACCAAAGAAGGTGAATGGATAGATGTACCTAGTGATTTTGGTAGTATTATCATTAATATCGGTGACATGCTCCAAGAAGCATCTGGCGGCTATTTTCCATCAACATCCCATAGAGTGATAAACCCTGAAGGGACTGACAAAACTAAATCGCGGATCTCATTACCGCTGTTTTTGCACCCCAATCCAGAAGTGGTGTTATCAGACCGTTATACTGCTGACAGCTATTTAAAGGAAAGATTACGGGAATTAGGCCTTATTTAAGCATTAAGACTTCATTTTACGACGATACTAAGCGCCTTCCGGCGCTTTTTTTATGTATTTAATCGGCTAACGAGGTAGAATATCACTTTTGTATATATTGTATTTATTTTCCGATTTATAAGGCAACATCATGGCAATTCAGTGGTATCCAGGACACATGCACAAAGCACGTAAAGAGATCGAGGAGGCAATGCCTCAAGTGGATCTCGTTATTGAAGTGCTCGATGCACGTATTCCCTACAGCAGTGAAAACCCAATGGTGTCACAACTACGTGGTGATAGACCCTGTATTAAATTACTCAATAAGTCTGATTTAGCGGATCCTGAGGTCACGGCTCAGTGGATTGAATACTTAGAACGTGAACAAGGCGTTCAGGCATCAGCAATCACAACGTTACAACCCGCTATGGTAAGAAGCATTCCAGATCTTTGCCGTAAGCTGGTGCCACACCGTGACATCATGGAAAAAGACATCCGCACCATGATCATGGGCATACCTAACGTCGGTAAATCAACGATTATTAATACCTTAGCGGGTCGCACTATAGCCAAAACAGGTAATGAACCTGCAGTCACAAGACGTCAGCAACGTATTAACTTGCGTAACGGAATCGTACTGTCGGATACTCCGGGCATTTTATGGCCAAAAGTGGACAATGAAGCCAGTAGCTATCGCCTTGCTGTCACTGGTGCAATTAAAGATACCGCAATGGAATACGAAGATGTGGCCATGTTTGCTGCAGGCTATTTCCTTAAAGCCTATCCTGACGAAATTTGCGAACGTTATAAGCTTCAATCGCTACCAGCCAGCGATATCGAATTACTTGAAGCTATCAGTCGTTCTCGCGGAGCACTTCGCCCTGGCGCACGAGTTGATTACCATAAAGTATCTGAACTATTACTACATGAATACCGCTCAGGGAAAATCGGCCTATTAAGCCTTGAAACCCCAGCGATGGCTGAAGTAGAAAAAGAGGAAGTTGCACGTAAATTAGCGGAGAAAGAACTCATTAAACAGCAGAAAATAGAACAAGAGAAACTTAAACGCTCCGGTAAACGTTATAACGATTAAGCACAATAAATGGACTAGGTCGTCAACTGAATGTCGACCTCGTCATTGAAGAGAACGTTGCTGACGCAATAATATTTCAACGTGAAGCTAGCTTTATCGCCAATGCCATTAAACTGGCTTCTAGCAAATCGATAACCATCTCAAACCCTCTTTCACCACCATAATATGGATCCGGTACTTCTTCGACTAACGAATCACCAAAGCTTAACATCAACTGTAATTTATAACGCAAATGGGCAGGACATCGTTCGGTCAAATCAGCTAGATTAACAAAATCTGCTGCTAGAATTAAATCAAATCGTTCAAAGTCGGTGTCTATCACCTGTCGTGCTTTCATTCCCGAAAAATCAAGTCCGCGCTTATTACCAGCAATAATACTGCGCCGGTCAGGAGAATGACCTTGATGATAGGCAATAGTACCAGCAGAATCGATTTCCAGCTGAAGTGGGTAGTGTTTTATTTGCTGCCTAAATACCGCCTCTGCCGTCGGTGAACGGCAAATATTGCCCATACATACAAAGAGGACGGAGTTTACATTTAAAAGATCTTTATCATCCATCATTTATAACCGCCATTATCTCCAGTTTCAATTCATCACTGACTCTGGGGCCTATACCTTAAGCGCATTTTTCATCACTTAGCCTTGTTCATTTGAGCTTTACATTAACTCGCGGCTCAACATGTCACAGTGGTTGAATGAATATGACATGTTATTGTGACGGCTTTTCTCGTAAAAAGGAGGCAAATCTTGGCGTCCCTTTTTGAGTAAACCCTAGATACTGATAAGTAATTATCGACCCCACCAAGGGTGGATTTTCTCGTTGTTTATCGCTTAGACCACTGCCAACATTAAACACCAATCCCGCGGGCGTTTTTACCACCAGAGCGCCCAGCTTACCTCGATACTTACCTTTTCCTTGAGTATGGCCAATCACCACAGCTTCAGCATCATACTTGGGCTTTAGTTTAATAATATACTCACTGCGCCCCACTACATAATGAGCTTGCTGATAATGTAACATTAACCCTTCCCCACCAGCATTAACAACGCCATCTAGTATCGTAAACAGTGCTTCGGTTGAAGCCACAGTTTCCTGCTTAATAACCTGTAGATGAGTGGAAGCGGTTTGTTCTACCATCATTTTCATCGCAGAATAACGTTCACTAAAGGGCCCTGGATGCTGTGGTAAGTCAAACATCATAAACCTTACCTCCTGCCATTCTTGATCGGGTACTTGTTGACGTCGAACCAACGCAGAAATCTGCTCGAAACGATTTCGACCTAACCATAGTTCACCGTCAATGGCCACATGAGGAAAGCCAAGAGTAAACGACGCAGGTAAAGCCACTTTTCTGCCGCTACGAGTCAGCATGTTACTACCATCCCAATAGCCTCGAACGCCATCTAGTTTTTCACTCACTAAATACTCAGCCACCACTGTGTCTTGTTGATATTGAGTTGCTAACTGAATGGGCGGTGTGGATAAAACTTCACTGTTTGTAGGTAAACAATACAGTGCAACAATCAGCGAAAATAAAAGAGTGGGTATCCTACGCATATGCAATCCTTGCTTTTAATTAAATCCATATAATGTTTATTTCGCTTTCGTTGAAAAATTATGTTGATCCTCGATAAGTTGTACTTATTGGCCACAAAGCGCTTTCCAAGTCATACCAATAAAAACCTTTTAATACATAATCGTACCTTTGATAAAACCACAAATTCGTACTTATCGAGATCCTATCGTTGTTAAATTGAATATATTAAAGCCTAGTACAAACAGCAGAATTATCCAATCAATGCTACAGCCTACTCTGATACCCATTGACCCGTGATGAGGCCATCATGAACTTACTAAAATAGGTGTTTTCTTTTCCCTGCGACACATCATTAAGGTTAAATCAACCTCAACTCAGGCTAAGACGTGGGGTTGGTAAGCTAAGCGCAAACTCTTTCACCTAATTCATATCAAACTTGTCATTTGCTTTACTAACAAAACGGATTGACGCGATAATAGTGTACCTATTGCAAGTCAATGCAACGCAGATACCAGGACAAAGAGCTGTTTGATAACCTTTTATTATTCCGAACTGAGATTAAATTACTACTGGAAGCATATGAACGGAATGTTACAATCTACGCAAATAAAACCCAAAAGATAATTAACAAAATGAAACCAGAGAATAATCACGGTCTAAAACGCGTTTTTCGGGCTACGGGATTTTCAATGAAAGGTCTGATGTCCGCGTGGAAAAATGAAGCGGCATTTAGGCAAGAAACCGTGCTTGCTTGCATAATGTTACCCATTGTACTGTTGATCAACATCAGCACACCTGAGCGTATTTTGCTTATCATGACCGTGTTAATTGTATTGATTGTCGAATTGTTGAACTCAGCTATTGAAGCCGTTGTTGATCGTATTGGTGATGAGATCCACCCTCTCAGTGGTCAGGCAAAAGACATCGCTTCTGCAGCAGTATTTATCAGTTTAGTATTGTGCGCGCTCACCTGGAGCATCATTATTTGGCCATTACTGTTTTAATAACAGCCAAGCAAAGATTAATCAGCGCATTTATCAGTTTTCAAAATTGAAATGGCTTGTTCAATATAAGAAATTCTTTCATTTTTGGCCCAATAAGCCGCATACACATGTCGATAGATACATGGTGCATCATCCACGTTATATAAGGTGCCATTGTCTAAAAAAGGTCGAATGAGAGCTTCAGGTAAAAAAGCGCACCCACCATTATTGAGAATAAAATCCAATGCCATACGGGCAGAACTTGTATGCAATACCGGTAACGGCAACATAGTAAAATCTTGAGCATGAGTAATATTAAACGCGGTACCCCAGTCTACTTTTATATAAGGTAAAGAAGGTGTTTGATCAAGCGTGATCCCCTGTTGTTTGGACACTAAATACAATTTGATTTGAGCAAGCTTAACTAATGTGACCCCATCAAGCTTTGGCGGATCGAAAGTAATCGCAATGTCTAAGGTGCGCTCAATAAGTTGGCGAGTCATTACCAATGCCGGCAAGACATCAGTTCTTAAGGCCACGCCTTCCAAGCGTAAATGTAATGGTTGTAACAAACCTTGTAAAAACGCATCCCAAATATTATCCCCAGCAGACAAAGCCAACTGGGCACTGTGCTGCTGATTTAAAATAATATCTTGTTTTGCTCTTTCCCAAGCATTAAGCACCGCTTCAGCATGGCCAAGCATTCTTTCGCCTGCGGGGGTTGGCTGAATATTGTTACGCAAACGTTCAAATAGCGCTATCCCCAAAATATTTTCTAGCTGTTTTATCCTAAAACTGACAGCGCTTCGGGTTAGGTAAAGATTTTCAGCCGCTTTACCAAAATGCCGAGTGCGAGACACTTCTAAGAAGGTTTTTAATAAATCTGTATCCATAAAAATTGTTTACCATTAGGGACAAAATATTTTGATTTAAAAAATGATAATACTAGCCAATACTCCAGTTGCAAATCTTTATATCTCATAATCTAGAAGGTATTAGCCATGTCTGAGCAATCATTTATCAATGCTAAACAGGGTATTGATGCTAACACCAATGGTCACAGCAACAGTTTCCAATCGACTAAACGTTTCTATGATGATGCAAATTTTCCAAAAGGATTTAAGCGTTGTGGTGATTTTACCAGCAAGGAGGCTGACTTGCTTGAACAACATGGTCAAGCAATGAAAAATTTAGTCGATGGATCACAATTACCTCGTAATGTCGACGAAGACCAATTTATTAGCGTTATACAAGGTACTTTACCCGCAACAACACCAATGGAGTTATTGTGGTCTAAGTATTGTCGTCTAGCAAAAGGGAAACCGTTTTATGCGGTTTTAGGGACTATTAACACGCCAGCCAGCGCTAAAGTTGAAATTGAAGTTGAATTTGACGATGTTGAAGAGGATGTTTCTGACACCGATGAGCCAGAATAAATCCTATTTTAACGGTTAAAGCAACCTCTCACAGTTTTAACATTTGCGCTACAATAGCCAAAAAGTAGAGTCAATATATTGCTCTACTTTTTTTGTTTTGTCACATAATTGTCACTCACCGCAGTTAACGTCAATGCTCTGGCGCCCTCGCTACATCTCACTCTGTCGCCGAAACGATTATTTTATGCCTTTAAGATCAAACTACGTCCGAAAACATGATTTAGCGCAATAATCTTATACAAATACTTCACATTTAGTAACAAAGTGCTAGTATACCCACTGAAGAATTTGTCCCATTTATTTAACTTAATGTTTATAACTCTGTATTTGATGCCCTGATTTTAGTTATCGGCGCAGATTAGATTAAGTCATAAATTCGACAGCAGCATTATATGAGACGTATATCCTGTGATATAGAAAAATAAATGCGGAGTTTCAATGATAAGATCTTTTTTTTGTATAGTGTTATTGATATTCGGTACTCGTGCCGCTTTGGCAGAGACGGATCTATCAACTGATAGCTCAACTGACAATTATACCCTCGATATCGGTATATTCTATGCTAATTCTGATTCAAACTTCATCGCAACAAGCCCTAAAACAGGCGGGACATTCCCAATTGATTTTGAAGATGAACTTCTACTAGCTGAAGAACAATATTTACCCTACTTTGAATTTACTTTCTCTTTCAACCAACGTCATAGCATTTATATTGATTGGAAATCGTTGGATCGCAAAGCAGACACAGAAACAGTATCGCAAGATTTTATCCTTGAAGATATTGACGGCAAAGATTACCTCATTGAAACTGGCTCGAAACTGAGTACCGAACTCAATATTGATATTCTACGCATTGGTTATGGTTATGACATCTGGCAAGGTACTCATTACGCAGTTGGGGTGTCAGTCGGTTTACATGCCATGTTTATCGAAACAGCCTTTAAAGGCACTATCGGTATTTGCGTCCCAGATTCAAGCTTAAGCAGTTTATGCACCAATGCGGTAGCCACGCCAGAAGTTGTAGACGAAACGCTCACGGCGCCATTACCAGACATTGGTGTTTACGGCTCTTACGAGTTTTATCCTGGCTGGACATTTGATGCACACGCACAGTATTTTGCCCTCAAATATGATGATGTCGATGGATCATTAGTCGATGTCCGTTTAGGTGTTGAAGCTAAATTTTGTGATAACTGGTCAATAAAACTGGCTTACAACTATTATGATGTCGATGTCACTATCAAAAAGACACGTAATGTCGGTAATATTGAACAACGTACTTTTGATTACAATATTAATTACAGCTTTACCGGCCCAATGTTTGCGGTCTCTTACGTGTTTTAATATCACTCGAGTCCCCCCAAAAGCATCTTAGGATGCTTTTTTTGTGACATCTCTCGTGATAATGCCATAGTACAAACCACGTTATTCTTGTTATATTCAACTCAATTGTAGATTTTTTCAAAGTCTTTTCTTAGCCCGGTTCATGAGGCACTTAATGTCGAACACTCTACTGCAAACCGCTGCAGCCAATTTGAAAAAAGCAGTTCCGTTAATGTTAAAATATAGAATACCCACCACGCCGACAAACTACGCGCTTTGGTATGCTTACGTGGGCGAACAGAACCCGTTACTCAACCAAGAGTTAGATATTGCGGTCAAACAGAATCAAACCTGTTCACCAGTAACCAGTGAATTATTATATCGTAAGCATGTGGCGGACCCGGTTGAGCTCAATGTACGTGAAATGCGTAAAAATCTTGATGCGATGGTATGTGAATTATCTCAGTCACTCAAAGACACTAATTCAGACACCGAAACCTTTCAAACCCAAATTGATAAAGATTTTAAAAAATTAAGCAACCTTGAAAACCAAGGCTTCTCGCTTGAACAAGTTATCGGCATTGTCAGAAATATCGTTAAAGAGTCTTCCAGCATCCGTTCTAGTACCGTGAGTTTTACTGAACAACTACAAAAAGCCCAGTCTGAAATAGATACGCTCAAAACACGTTTAGCAGAATCAGAAAAAGACATGCTATTTGATGCCTTAACCAATGTATTAAATCGCCGCGCATTTAACGATGATATTGAAGCGCAAATTAGTTCAGATCCTGCAGGTACCTGCTTGATTTTGATTGATATTGATCACTTTAAAATATTCAACGATAATTTTGGTCATCAACTCGGCGATTTAGTCCTGAAAACGGTTGCGAAACGGACCCAAGAAGCGTGCCGCGACGGAATTAAATTGTACCGCTTTGGTGGTGAAGAGTTTGCCATCATTGTGCCAAGCAGTCAGTTTAGAGTCGCCAGACAACTTGCCGAAGCCATTCGCAGAGCGCTCGAGAAGCTCAGTGTCAAAGACCGACGCAATGACAAAGTCATCGATTCAATAACCGCCTCTTTTGGCGTGGCTGAATGGAAACCAAAACAAAATGTATCTCAATTGATTGAAGCGACAGATACGTTACTTTACGAAGCAAAACGCTTAGGTCGTAACCGCGTGATGCCAATCGCAAACTAACACAACCTCAACTCGGGTTAATAGATGAATTGAGTACGTTACAATCCAAATATTAACCCTGTAACAGATTCTGTGTAACGACCTATTTCATATCAAACTTGCCATTTGTTTTGCTAACAAGGCATCTTCACGTGTGGATAGCCGTCAATAGTAGGCCAATGGTAGGTCGGTACAAGTTTGATCGCGGAACAAAGGACTGTTTGATAACCGTTTATTATCCAGAATTGAGGTTACTATGGTAATTTAAGATAATGCGCCGCATTTTCGGCTGTGGGATCGGTTAAGTAAGGCACATAGCCCAAAAATGGACCGCGCATCATTTGTTGTAAGCTGTCGAGATTGTCGTCAATAAAAGCCATATCAGCATCGATTTGATTCGCCACCCATCCTGCTATCGTTAACCCATCTGCTAGCACAGCTTCTTGAGTTAATAACGCATGGTTTAAACAACCTAGTTTCATCCCTACGACTAAAATAATTTCGACGGCTGATGTGGCCTCTGAATTTGGAGTCAATCTCGCTTGTAGCAGCTTGGCTTGCAGTAACGTGATCGTGTCAGACAAATACTCGCCATTGCCCAAGGGTAAACGCCAGCCACCAGCACCTTCAATTAATACAAAATCAGCGCTTTGCATCGCTGGGTGATACATAGTCTCTAGCACACTTTGTGCACTTAATGTTTGTTTAGCTTGCTTGGCAGCAATGTGCGGTGCAATAGCCGGTTCAAAGCAAATAGGATTAACCACTTGATAGGAAAAATCCATATTCGATTGTGCAATTAACATCATCGCATCTGGGTTACGCAAGCCATTTTCAGTGTGTTCACATCCTGATGCTATAGGTTTAAAACCACATTTATTGCCTTGGGCTTTAGATAACAATGCCGCTGAAATTAGCGTTTTACCACTGTCGGTGTCGGTGCCTGTCACAAAATACAGCATAGCTTCAGCCTCGTTTCGCGTGAATATACGCAATTTGATAAGTTAATGGTAACCCTTTATTGGTGCGTAGGGTTTCTGCTAACGCCACCCGTTGCTGCCATTGTTGCTTGGTGAGTGCGAGACGTTCTTTGCCAGTACTTTGTTGGTCAAATGACGCCCCAACACCTTTTATTGAATATAGTAAGCTGCGTAAATCATCAAAATAAATGCTGATACTATTAACGTGAATATTAACGCTATACCAGTCATTCGTGGTGGTTTGAGATGAGATAAATGCCGCCTTAAGCACTGATATGGAATCAAATTGGTTTACTCTAAAACCTAAGTGCTTTAGCTCAGCCAAGCTGCCATCAACAACCACACTAAGATGACATTCGCCGCCGGGTCGTAATACTCGATGAAACTCAGAAAACGCATTGGGTAATGTTTGGCACCACTGCAAGGCTAAATTGGAATAGATGCTGTCAATGGATCCGCTTTGTAAACCCAATGCTTGTGCGTCACTGCAAAGGGGTAAATAATCGGGGTGTTGTTGCACAAGTTGAGCAAGCATGCCATGAGCAATATCAACGGCGACAACCTGTTTTACCTCATTAAAAGCTTTAAAACATGTACCAGGGCCGGCTCCAACATCAAGCAAGGTGCCAAATAAATGCGCTTGTTGTAACAATTGCTGAGCACTCATGCGCTGCAACACATCATGTTGCTTGTAATGAGATGCGGCTATTGAAAACTTTTTTGCAACCGGATTATCTAACGTCATGGAGTTTCTCAAAGATACGATTTATTTAGTCACTGATGGTGGTGCTAATACTGCTTGCCGCGAGGTATTATCATCATGTTGATCAATAAGCTGAGCCACTGCGCTCACGAGCGCACGAATATCACTGGCTTGATGCAGTACATTTAAGGTAATCCGCAAACGCGCCTGATCTTTGGGCACCGTTGGTGAGCGGATCGCACCAACCAAAAAACCGTGTTGTGTTAACTGTTGAGCAATTGTCATCACGCGATGATTATCACCGATCATAATCGGCTGAATAGCCGTGGTCGAAGACGTTATGGCTAATTGTTGCTTCTGTGCAAGATCTCTGAAAAGCGCGATGTTAGCCGTTAATTGTGCCAATAACTGTGGGTGATCTTGTTGCCAATTTATGGCGGTTAATGCCAGATGAGCATTAGCCGGAGACAACGCAGTTGAATAAATATATTCACGAGAAGTCGCGACCAAATAATCAATCACATCTTGTGAGGCTAAAATGGCCGCGCCTTGACACCCTAGCGCTTTACCAAAGGTGACCACTTGAATATCGACCTTATCGGCATTAACAAACGAGCTTGGTAATACCCCAAAACCATGAGCATCATCGACAATCAACCAAGAGTTATGTTGTTGACATAAGGATGAAAGTTCAGCAATGGGGGCGATGTCTCCATCCATACTAAACACACTTTCGGTAACAACAGCGCTATGAGGGTTACGTGCAATAATGCGCGCTGCACTACTAATATCATTATGTAGAAAACGCCGAATATTACTGCCACTGTCTTTTAAGCCATCGATGACTGAGGCATGAACCAACTTGTCGGCAATAACCGTATCGTCGGCACTAAACAGGGTTTTCATTAACGCGCTGTTGGCGCTAAAACCTGAGCTAAATAGCATACAAGCTTGATGGCCAGTAATCTCACATAGGCGCTGCTCGAGTGCCAAATGGGCTTGGCCATAACCACTCACAAGAGGTGATGCCCGACTGCCGACACCAAACTCTTGTGCTCCAGCATAAAGTGCTTGGGCTAAAGCGGGTTCATGGGCTAAGCCTAAATAATCATTATGGCTAAAATCAATTGTCGCATGTGGCTTGGTTGCCGACACATGTCGTTGGCGTAAAAGGCCCGCGGCCTGCTGCTCAGCCAGCTTATCACTTATCCGCTGGGTTAATGGATGTTGTCCCATGCCAGTTTGGCCTATTAACGTCATATTAGATCACAACGCCGCTGCATCAAAAAACTGCTTGGTCGACTTATCTTGTTTAGCACTGGCTTTGGCTAATAAGGCACTGTCGGTTTCGATGTTGGCTTGTGGGCCTTGTTCGGGATGTAACCCTAAACGACGAAATAAACTCATGTCATCATTTTCTTCAGGATTAGACGTCGTCAACAACTTGCAACCGTAGAAAATTGAATTAGCACCGGCAAAGAAACACATTGATTGCAGTTCATCACTCATGCTTTCACGACCTGCAGACAAGCGCACCCGCGACTTAGGCATAAGAATACGGGCCACTGCAATTGTGCGGACAAACACAAGTGGGTCAAGATCATCAATATTTTCAAACGGCGTTCCAGCCACTTTAACTAACATGTTAATAGGCACTGAATCTGGATGTTGTTCTAAATTAGCCAGTTGTTGTAGTAAACCTGCACGGTCAGTGGCGTCTTCGCCCATGCCAACAATCCCGCCCGAACAAACTTTCATCCCTGATGCTCGCACATTTGTCAGCGTATCTAAGCGGCTTTGATAAGTGCGAGTGGTGATAACTTCGCCATAATATTCTGGTGAAGTATCCAGGTTATGGTTGTAATAATCTAAACCGGCATCGGCTAATTTGCTGGCTTGTTCTGGCGACAACATGCCTAATGTCATGCAAGTTTCCATGCCTAAGGCACGGACATCTTGTACCATTTGAGTTAAATATGGCATGTCTTTGTCTCGCGGGTTACGCCAAGCGGCGCCCATGCAAAAGCGTGATGCACCAGCAGCTTTAGCGCTTTTAGCCTCAGTTAATACTTTTTCAATTTCAAGTAAACGTTCTTTTTCAAGGCCAGTATCGTAACGCGCGCTTTGTGGACAATATTTACAGTCCTCAGGGCATGCACCAGTTTTAATCGATAAAAGACGACTGATCTGCACTTCGTTAGGGTCAAACATCTCTCGATGAATGCTGTGTGCTTTAAATAATAAATCATTCATAGGCAACGCAAACAATGCTTCAATTTGTGCTTTTTTCCAATCCTGACGAACTTCAGCTAACGACATGGAGCATTCCTTTATTTTTATTTTATGTTGGCTAGGATACCCTGAGCCCGTAAACTGTCAACGCAGTAGCCACTTCACGCTTTACTAGCGGTTAAAAAACGAGCACATATAACTATGGCACTTTCCGACGTAAACAGCACTATCGATTACGCTTTCGATGCACAACATATTTGGCACCCTTACACCTCTATGACCCAGTCTTTACCTGTATATGGGGTGGTTTCAGCTCAAGGTTGTGAGCTGATTTTAGACAATGGCAAAGTGCTCATTGATGGCACAAGTTCGTGGTGGTCATGTGTGCACGGGTATAGTCATCCGACCATTGTCGCTGCAATGCAACAACAGCTTTCACAGCTTAGTCATGTGATGTTTGGCGGAATAACCCACCAACCCGCCATTGAAGCATCAAAACGTTTAGTGCAGATGACCAGCGCAAATTTAACCAAAGTATTCTTAGCCGATTCAGGCTCAATTGCGGTAGAAGTCGCATTAAAAATGGCACTGCAATATTGGCAAGGTCGAAACCAACCACAAAAACAACAGATCATGGCCGTGAAAAACGGTTATCACGGTGATACCTTTGCCGCAATGAGCGTATGCGATCCAGACGGTGGCATGCACACCATGTTTGGCAATAATGTGACTAAACAAGTATTTATCCCTGCGCCAACGTCTAAGTTTAATGAACCGCTTAATCAAACGGATTCACTCGCTTTAGATGCTGCATTTGCTCAACATCACCATGATATTGCCGCCGTGATTATCGAACCCATCATGCAAGGCGCTGGCGAAATGCGTTTTTACTCCCCGGCTTATCTAACTAAACTTCGTCAACTGTGCGATCAATACCATGTACTACTGATCTTAGATGAAATTGCCACCGGATTTGGACGCACAGGCAAACTGTTTGCTTATGAGCATGCCAATATTGAGGCGGATATCATGTGTGTGGGTAAAGCCTTAACCGGCGGCTATATCAGCCTTGCTGCCACCCTGTGCAGTGACGAAGTTGCCAATGGTATTAGTGACTCACCTGCGGGTGTGTTTATGCACGGCCCCACATTTATGGGTAATCCATTAGCGTGCGCCGCGGCAACAGCCAGTTTAGATTTACTGCTTCAAGGTGACTGGCAACAACAAGTTAACGCCATTGAAACCCAACTCAAGCAAGAACTCGCAAGTGCGATTGATTTACCTCAAGTGAACGATGTCCGTGTGCTCGGTGCTGTTGGCATTATTGAAATGATCAATACGGTCAATACAGCCCAATTACAGCAAGCCTTTGTTGAGCTGGGCGTCTGGGTAAGACCGTTTAATAAATATATTTATCTGATGCCGCCCTACACCATCAATGCAGCGCAATTAAGCAAGCTGACTTCGGCGATGATCACCGTCGTAAAAGGCATTGATGCTACGCCAGTAACCGCTCAATTTATTAGTCACGGTTAATCACATTCAGCTAAATTATTTTTGTCAATGAGACACGTTTGTATCAGAGAAGGAGTTAACCTCAACTCGGGATAATCGGAGGGATAAGAGATGGGATGAATCGATAAAAATGGCGTTGTGTTAAGTATGCAATATCAAACTTGCCATTTTTTGCTAACGATCTGTTTGATAACTGTTTACTATCCCACCTTGGGTGAGTTACGCCCCACTTAGCGAAAAATCCAATCGTGCCAATAAAGGGCTTTTTAATGACGTTGTCGCGCAAAACATGCACCCGTTCTCCACTAGCTAATTCATCTTTTACTTGCAACTGCGACACTAATCAATATCCGCACCCTATTTGACCATGTTGACAAAAACGTCAGATATGGACACTCGGCATGTAACAGATATAGGCTGCTTTAGGCCAAAAGACTGTATCTAAAGTGAGTCTGCATCTTGTCTGTGTAGTCAAATGATTACTGGGTGCACACTGTAATGTTTCGCGTTACTGCCAGCCGAAAAATAACGTTCAAAAAAGTATAGCTACACGCTATTACCTTGTACCATCATCATAGCAAGCCTAAACGATACGCCTAAATAATTGAATAATTCTAATGTTTACTTTTTAACTAGACTAGAAATTAACGCCCGCAATGCGGCTGGTTTAACCATTTTCGCCATATAGTGATAACCGCGTCTTTCGACATCATCAACCAAATCTTTGTTGGTATTAGCGGTAATCAAGATCCCGGGTAAATGCTCACCATATCGGCTGCGGATGCCATTCATCGCATCAATACCATTTTGGTCATCATCTAAGTGATAATCAGCTAACATGATGTCTGGAGCAACGCCTTTAAGGCCTAATTTAATCCGTGCATCGGCAAGATCTTTGGCACAAATAACTTCACATTGCCAACGGCTTAATAACGACTCTAGCCCCGCGAGAATCGCCTCTTCATTGTCGATACATAAGACTTTAATTCCCGCTAAAGGCTGCAATAATGTCGGTAAAGGCTTACTGCTTATTTGACTTATCGTTTTGCCTATTGGCACGGAAATCGAGAATATCGAACCATGACCTAAGGTCGAACTCACATGAATTTGATGATCAAGTACCTTGCTAATCCGATCGGCAATCGCTAATCCTAATCCCAAGCCACTGACATTACGGCTACTGGGATGATTTAGACGTTTAAACTCTTTAAAAATTTCTTGTATATCAAACTCATTAATCCCACAGCCAGTATCTAACACTTGGATCTCGATAAAGTCACCTCGATGACGGCAACCGAATAAGACTTTACCGCCACGAGCATAACGGTAAGCATTGGTTAAAAAATTCTGCAAAACACGCCGTAATAATGATGGATCTGAGTTTACGGTCGCCGTAGAGGGCACCATCGAAAAAGAGATCTGACTGTCACTTGCCATCGCATCAAATTCAACCGACAAACCGTTAATCACCTCCGCAATGGCAAAATCGCGGCGATTAACTTCCACCATGCCCGAGTCGAGCTTAGAGATATCTAATAAATCGGTCAATAACTCGCCAGCTATTTTCAACGAACTATTCACATGGGTTAATGTCGTGCGGGCTTCGAGATCCAGATTAGGATATTGTGATAATGAGGCGGTAAATAATCTAGCCGCATTTAATGGCTGCATTAAGTCGTGGCCCACAGCTGCTAAAAAGCGTGTTTTAGACGCGTTAGCCAGCTCTTCCTGTGCTTTGGCTTCAAGTAATTCGCTGTTTGACATCGCCAGCTCATAGGTTCGCTCTTGCACGCGGCTTTCTAATGTTTCATTGGCTTCCAGCAAGGCTTTTTCTTGTAAACGATATTGAGTAATATCAGTAAAAGTCATCACAAAACCGCCGTCAGGCATAGGGTTACCTTGAATTTTAATCACCTTACCATCTTGGCGTTCACGCTCTGAAGTGTGAGGGGTGCCATTACGCATATGCTGTACTCGCACTGCGACTTGATCTTCAATATCTCCCGTACCACAAAAACCGCGCGAAGCATTAAACCGCACAATGTCAGCAATAGGCATACCTTGTTGTAAAAATCCTTCTGGATACTGATATAATTCTATATAGCGATAATTCCACGCAACTAAATTAAGATCTTTATCAACCACACTCATGCCTTCGTAAGCGTGTTCAATAGCGCCTCGCAACATATCCTGACTTAAAATAATTTTCGACGATGCTTCATCAACTAAACTAAAGACTTCATCAAGGCCCAAATCTCGGCCTTGCAGCACAGAATCCATCACTAATGAAGCACTTGATGCGCCCAAAACACCCGACAACATGTGTTCGGTGTGGGCGATTAATTCTTCAGGGGCCGTTTTGTACCAACTATCACTTTTAACCGCATCAGCCGAAAAACGGCTAAAGCTCTCATAAGCACGAGTGGGACTCACAAACCGGCTGGCCAAAATTAATAAATCTTGTTGCGAAATAGGCCCTTGACGTTTTTTAGAATCTTGCTTTGATGACCAAGGCTTTACAAAATTACTCGCTTGAATACGCTCTGCAACGCCGGCTCTAAACCAAATAGAACCCAGTACATAACAAAAGATATTCGCTAACAAGGCGATCAACGTATCACTAACATTTGGGGTTATCGAATTAAGTAAACCAAACTCGCCACCAATCAAACGAGCTTCACCGGCACCTTGAAGTAAAATAAAACACCACAGACTAAAGCCCACAGCAAGACCAAGATAGACGCCGGATCGATTACCATGCTTCCAATATAAACCGCCAACTAATGCAGGCGCTAATTGAGAAAAAGCGCCAAATGACATCATCCCCAAATGTGAAAGTGAATCTCTGTCGGTAAACAGTAAATAACTCAAATAACCAAAACCTAGAATCACTACTATGGATAAACGGCGTACATTTAACAATAATTGAGAAAACTGACTAAAGTTCTTTTCTCTAATTTGCCCAGTTCGCAGTAAAAATGGCACCAGCCATTCATTACTGACCATCACGCTGATGGTAACCACTGCCACAATGACCATTCCGGTTGCCGCAGACAAGCTGCCTAACAATGCAACAACGGCTAAGATCGGTTGGTCGAGCACCAGAGGTAAGTTGATGACATAGGTATCTGCTGACACAGTATCACCCAATATCACTTTGCCAGCTAACGCCAATGGCGCAACAAATAGACCAAACAAAGCCAAATAAATCGGAAAAATCCAACGGGCTTTTTTCAGCACATGTTCGCCACCACACTCAACCACCATCACATGGAACTGTCTTGGCATACACATAAATGCCGCCATACCGACAAAAAGCTCAGGGAGAAACGACTCTAAACGAATATGACTATTTTCAATTAATGCTTTATCAGATGCCTGTTGCCAAATATCACCAAAACCATCAAAAACACCGAAACTAATGACGACACCAACAGAGATAAATGCGGCGAGTTTAACCAATGACTCAAATGCAATCGCCACCATCATCCCAGGATTATGTTCGGTAGCATCTAATTTACGAGTACCAAATAAAATGGCAAAAATGGCTAACAACATGGTGATCAATAATGGCACCGCCACTGGACTCAGCGGGTTATCATCGGGTTGGAATAAATTAAGACTAAATACCATCGCTTTAAGCTGTAAGGCGATATATGGCATGATGCCAAATAATGCAATAAGGGTGACTAATGCAGCCAACAATTGCGACTTTCCATAACGAGCGGCAATAAAGTCGGCAACTGAAGTGATGTTTTGTGCTTTAGACACCACGACCATTTTTCGTAGCATGCCAAACCCAAGGGTGAACACCAATATTGGGCCAACAAAAATAGGTAAAAAAGACCACAAATCATTGGCAGACTGGCCTACTGTGCCTAAAAAACTCCATGAAGAGCAATACACAGCTAAACTGAGTCCATAAATCCATACTTGGACTTTTTGGTTTATTTTACTAAACCACCGCTCTGCGCCCCATGCCAAAATAAACAGTAGAGACACATAACACACCGCAATCACGGCAACGATTAAGGTTAAGTTCATGAAACGTCCGATATCACTTTATTGTTATTAAAAATCTGTTTTATTTTTATCTAAAACATCATGTATTGAACATAAAACAACCTACATAAGAGAATTGTTATAAATGATAGACTAACTCTGCAGCTTTCCTTGTTATATTAACACGTGCAACAGACTAAATATTAAGGATATTTTAAAAATAGACCAAGGTCTAATAGTGCAAACAGCCCGTTGCAGATGATACTTTAACTACGCCATTTTTAGAAAGGGAAGCCCTATGAGCTCGCAGTCTCTTTACAAAGTTCCTAGCGACATAGCGAACAACGCACTGGTTAATAACGATCAATATAAGAAAATGTACCAGGAGTCCATTGTTAATCCAGAAGGTTTCTGGAGAGAGCACGGCAAACGCATTGATTGGATTAAACCTTATACTAAAATCAAGAAAACGTCATTTGATGATCATAACCTATCCATAAATTGGTTTTATGACGGTACGCTCAATGCCTCTGCCAATTGTTTAGATCGTCACCTCGAAGAATACGGCGATAAGCTGGCCATTATTTGGGAGGGCGATGACGCCAACGAACAGCGCAAATTGACTTATGCAGAACTGCATAACGAAGTCTGTAAGTTTGCTAACGCGCTGCGCAGCCAAGGGGTAAATAAAGGCGATATCGTCACTATCTACATGCCTATGGTGCCTGAAGCTGCAGTTGCCATGCTGGCTTGCGCGCGCATTGGTGCAGTTCATTCAGTGGTATTTGGCGGCTTTTCACCAGACTCGATTGCAGCAAGGGTGATTGACGGTAAATCAAAAGTCTTGATTACCGCTGACGAAGGTGTTCGTGCTGGTCGTAAAATCCCTTTAAAACGCAGTGTTGATGAAGCGATATCAAATCCTGATGTAACTTGCGTCGAGAAGGTCATTGTATTTAAGCGAACTGGTGGTGACGTAGATTGGGTTGAAGGCCGAGATGTTTGGTGGCATTCACTCATGGAAGTCGCTTCAGAGTATTGCATACCAGCTGAAATGAATGCCGAAGACCCGCTGTTTTTGCTTTATACCTCTGGCTCTACTGGTAATCCTAAAGGTGTGCTGCATACCACTGGCGGTTATATGGTGTATGCCTCAATGACACATGAATACGTGTTTGACTATAAAGCTGACGAAGTATATTGGTGTACCGCTGATGTGGGTTGGATTACCGGCCATTCTTATATGGTATATGGTCCTTTTGCTAATGCCGCCACGGTATTAATTCATGAGGGCGTACCTAATCATCCTACACCTGCTCGATTAGGTGAAATGATCGACCGCCATAACGTCAATATTCTTTATACCGCGCCAACCTTAATTCGGGCATTAATGGCTGAAGGTAAAGAACCGTTTAACAGTTACAAAGGTGACTCATTGCGGATTATGGGCTCTGTTGGTGAACCAATAAACCCAGAAGCATGGCGTTGGTACCATGAAGTGGTTGGCCATGCAAACTGCCCAATCGTCGATACTTGGTGGCAAACTGAAACGGGTGGCATTTTAATCAGTCCACTACCAGGTGCAACAGATACAAAACCTGGCTCCGCAACGCGACCCTTTTTTGGTGTACAACCGGCACTGGTTGATAACATGGGTGATCTTGTAGAAGGGACGGGTGAAGGTAACTTAGTTATCCTAGATTCGTGGCCAGGACAAATGCGCACCGTTTTTGGTGATCACGACAGATTCGCCCTCACCTACTTCAAAACCTTTCGTGGTATGTATTTTACCGGTGATGGTGCTCGTCGTGATGAAGATGGCTACTATTGGATCACGGGCCGTGTAGATGATGTGATTAACGTTTCAGGACATCGCTTAGGCACCGCAGAAGTTGAAAGTGCGTTAGTGTCCCATGAACTCGTTGCTGAGGCTGCCGTGGTAGGTTATCCCCATGACATCAAAGGCCAAGGTATTTATGCTTATGTCACTTTGACTCGTGGTGTTGAACCGACTGAAGAATTACGTCAAGAGTTACGCCAATGGGTACGTAAAGAAATTGGTGCCCTTGCCACACCGGATCTTATCCAATGGGCCAGTGGTTTACCTAAAACGCGTTCGGGCAAAATTATGCGTCGATTCTTACGTAAAATTGCGGCTAACGAAGTAACCAACTTAGGTGATTCTTCAACATTGGCAGATCCAGCAGTCATAGATACGCTAATTGAATATCGTTTGAACAAAACGGAGTAATTGCTTCAACCATTGTCATTGATCTATCCACCCTGAGAAATCCTGACCAATTTCTCGTTTCGCCCCTCATTAGAGGGGCTTTTTTTTAAACTTAATATGAGATCCCGTCTGCGTTACTGTCTCCTAAGTAACTGATCTTCTGTTCACAATATAACACCGTTGTATGTTTATCGACTTCAGTCAAAGTCAATTCACTTTATGTAATATAGTTATATCAGCCATTGGCTATGTTAAGCTTTATAAAAACCAGATTAATACTATCGATAAATTGAAAGACTCATCCCCCATGCCCGTTAAAATCACTTTACGTGATTATCAACAACACTCCGTCGACGCTGCAATTGCTCATTTCAAGCAAAGCCAGCAATCAGCGGTGTTGGTTCTTCCCACTGGCGCGGGTAAAAGTATCGTGATTGCCGAATTAGCGCGTATTGCCAATGGCAACGTACTGGTATTAACTCACGTAAAGGAATTAGTCGCTCAAAATGCACAAAAAGTGGGCTTACTCACACAACAAGCAAATATTTACTCTGCTGGATTAAATCAAAAAAAAGCCAATGGCAAAACGGTGGTTGCCAGCGTCCAATCTGCCGCTCGGGCTTTGACAAAATTTACACAACCGTTTTCATTAGTCATTATAGATGAGTGCCACCGAGTCAGTAACGAGTCAACTAGCCAATATCAACAACTGCTCACACACCTTAAAGCACGTAATCCCGATATCAAACTACTTGGGTTAACCGCCACGCCTTATCGCCTTGGTGTAGGCTGGATTTATCGACTCCACTACCACGGGAAAGTGGGCAATACAGACACCCCCGTTTTTGATAAATGTATCTTTGAACTCCCAATGCGGCCATTAATTAACCAAGGATACCTCACCAAACCGATTATTTTCGATGGGCTGAGTGCCCAATATGACTTTAGCGCACTAGCCCCCCATGACAGCGGCGAATATCCGCAAATAGAAATAGACTCCTTGCTTCATCATCAAGGACGAGCAACCACCGCTATTATCAAACAAGTAAAACAACTTGCCGAACTCCGCAAAGGAGTGTTGATTTTTGCTGCCACAGTCAGGCATGCCAATGAAGTAATGGATCTTTTAGATAATGATGCCGCATTAATTACCGCTCAAACACCTCATGTCGAACGTGATGACATCATTGAACGCTTTAAGGCCCAACAACTCAAGTACATTGTTAACGTTGCCGTGTTAACCACAGGCTTCGATGCACCTCATGTTGACCTTATCGCCATATTACGACCTACTGCTTCAGTTAGCTTATTCCAGCAAATGATTGGCCGAGGTTTACGTTTGGCGCCGGATAAAACAGACTGCTTAATCATTGATTATGCCGCTAATGGCTATGATTTATTTTATCCAGAAGTCGGTCAAGTAAAACCCAATAGCAAATCAGTACCAGTTCAAGTGCATTGTCCTGTGTGTCAATTTGCCAATACCTTTTGGGGGATTGTTGATGGCGATGGCGATATTGTCGAACATTATGGCAGACGCTGCCAAGGATTAATCAATGATCAACAGCAGTGTGATTTTAGATTTAGATCAAAATCCTGTCCTGACTGTGGGGCTGAAAACGATATTGCAGCACGTATTTGCCACAGCTGCCAATCAACCTTGATAGATCCTGATAAACGGTTAAAGCAGGTCCTTAACGCACAGCATCATCATTTATTTAAATGTCAGCAAATGTTGTTGCACGACCACGATAGTAAGTTACTTATTCAATATATTGATATTGAAGGTAATGATTTTAAACAAACTTTTAGCTTTGAGACACCTGCGCAACGTAAAGCTTTTTATGCGGTGTTTGTTCTCAGTCATACTCGCACTCCAGGCCTGCGTCATCCTCAATATAACAAGGTAGTAGATGTATTGGCGGATCAAACTCGATTTAGAAAACCTGATTTATTATTGTTGAAGAAAAATAAACATCGCTGGGATTTAGTCGACTCATTTTTTGACTATCAAGGCAAATATAAAATCGATATGAGTTAAAACAAAATTAATTGGGTTGAATTACCATTTGAAAAATACTTATGGTATAAAATGCCCATATCATTAAACAGGAGTCACCATGTTTGTAGTTATTTTTGGCCGCCCAGCTTGTCCATTTTGCGTTCGTGCTGTGGAACTATCAGAAAAGTTAGCCGCACAAAGTGAAGATTTCAAATTTAAATATATCGATATTCATGCTGAAGGTATCACTAAAGCTGATTTATCAAAAAGTGTAGGTAAAACAGTAGAAACCGTTCCACAAATCTTTATTGATGAAAAGCCTATTGGTGGTTGCACCGAATTCGAAGCTTATATTCGTCAAAACAATCTACTCAATTAAGTTTTATTTCTTAAAAGTAACAAGGCAACCTATTTGGTTGCCTTGTTATTATTCGCTCTAATGCTAAATCTAAATGGCATATTTCGCTGAAAACAGAATGCGATTTAAGTCACCATCGAAACCGTCTTCACGCTCATTCAAAGCATACATATATTCAACCCCAAATGTCACTGGCTTTGAAGGTGAGAACAATAAGTTAACATAGCTAGAATAGGCCTCTTTGTTAACTGAGCCACCAGTAAGGGCTACATCATTATCTGCGCTAAAACCTGAGAATGTCACACTAGAACGCCATTGCTCTGACCACCAGTGACGATACGACACAAATCCACCAAAGGATTTAATCGCTTGAATTTCACCGTTTGAATCAAGTACGCCTGCATTGGCATAATTTAGCGCCATGTAACGACCTAGTCCCTCACCGTAAGTAGCCGTAAACTTAAGATCATCTTTACCAACAGGGATAACACCAGCAAAACTGACGCCATAGCCCAGCTCAGAGGTATCGTATACGGTAGTACCGACAACTTGCTCTAAATCTATTTGCCTTACAATCGCAGCAAGCGAAAGTGCAGAACCATTTGCAGTACTAAAGTTATAACGACCGACAACATCAGGTACAACCCCACTACCACTGGTAATTCGACCACCACCACCTAATGGCGTGACTGTCGTTTCGGGATTTTCAATCGAGAATTGCCAATTACCACTGGTATATCTAAGTAGTGATTGTCTAACAAACGGTGTTCCTTCAGCCGCACCAACAAAGTCTAAGTTCTCAGGTAAAGCGCCTGGATTTTGAAAAGTAGTCCACGTTTGTCCTACAGTCCAATTGTCATAACTCATAAATGCATGACGTATGCGTGGAGAATAGCTGTTAGAAACTCGTTCGTTACCATCAGTATGTGTCAAAAAATCCAGTTCAATAAAACCAGTTAGTTTATGCCCTTCAACATCGGTAACGGTTTTAAAATTAAAACGTGACTCACGAGCTTGAAAATCGACAACTTGCTTACCATTTCCAGTTGTCCCGTAAATAGTGCCTGGCACATAAAACTGACGAGACAATGAACCTGAGTCAGGCGCCCCGTTGCCATAATCACTAAACATCACATCTGCTTTAATATAACCACCAAAAGTCATTTCAGTAGCCGCCTGAGCACTCCCACTCATAGTCAATAAAGCGCCAGCAACATAAAGACTTATCTTTTGTTTTTTCATTATTATCTCCCTATTTATATTGTTCTAATCCTAATTAATATGAGCTAATTAACAAGCATGCAACATTAGCAATAAGTCTATGAGACAAAAGTAAACAAGTATTACCTTAACAATCAAAGCCCACACATTTGCATTATGCGTGTGATAAAAGCATATAAAAATGCAACAAAGAGATATAGAAAGTCAGCTGATTATGTAAAGTGTTTTATTTGAATTTAATCAGCTATTTAGGAATTAACTCAGAAGTAATAATAAATAGCGGGTAGTGAAGGAAGGGGCCGAAACTTCGACTCATGGATTATAAGCCAACTGTATCTATTGATTTAACAAAGAGGAACTGAGCTAACGACCCATCTTGGTTTTGCAATAACCGCTATTCTTACTGGAACAAA